>CAVYXS010000106.1:0-9646 GCA_963772205.1 uncultured cyanobacterium | reverse complement strand
GGACAGCGCATTTGTGATCCTGCTTGCGGTACAGGTGGTTTTTTCTTAGTTGCTAATGACACCATTATCAAAAATTACAAACTCGATAAAGCCCAAAAGCTATTCCTGAAAAATAAAACTTTCAAAGGATTTGATGTCGCTGATGGGGTAGTCCGCCTCTGTGTGCGATGAATCTGTATTTACACGGTATAGCTGGGGATGAAAGCCCTGTTGAAGCCAAAGATAGCTTGATGGCAGATCCAGGCGATCGCTTTCAACTAGTATTAACTAATCCACCCTTCGGTAAAAAAAGCAGCATCACAGTTTTCAACGACGATGGCAAAGCAGATAAAGAAAAAGTCGTTTATCGCCGTGATGACTTTTGGGCTACCACATCTAACAAACAGCTAAACTTTCTCCAGCACGTCAAAACCCTACTGCAAATCAATGGTAAAGCAGCGGTTGTTGTTCCTGATAACGTAGTTTTTGAAGGTGGTGCTGGTGAAACCATCCGCAAGAAATTACTGCACGAATGCGACGTACATACCTTGCTGAGACTGCCAACAGGTATATTCTACGCTCAAGGTGTCAAAGCTAACGTGTTATTCTTTGACCGCAAACCCGCCAGCACATATCCCTGGACTAAGAAACTCTGGATTTACGATTTCAGAACCAATCAGCACTTTACCCTGAAAACCAATCCTCTGCGCTACGAGAACTTGCAAGACTTTATCCAATGCTATAGTGCGGAAAATCGCCAGGAACACCGCAGGAAACAGAAAGGTTTCGAGCCTTTAGCTATGAAGAACTGATGCAACGCGATAAAGTCAGTCTGGATATTTTCTGGCTGAGGGATGAAAGTTTAGAAGACTCTGATAACCTCCCAGCACCGGATGTTTTAGCTTTAGAGATTGCTGAGGATTTAGAAGCAGCATTGGAACTATTCCAAAGTATTACTGAGAACTTAGAGGCGAAAATTGTCAGCGAAGTGTAAGTGGGTTTGGTGCGCGAGGCGATCGCTTGAATTTGTAGAGTTTGAGTTTGGAGGTGCGATCGCAAGCTTACCTTGCGATTCCTGCGTGGTTGGACAGAATGTTTATTGTTCAACACTTGGAGATGAAGTTGAAAAGCAATAGATAATACTTTATCCTTAGTCAACAACAAAACCAAAAGCCAGCTAAAATTACCAACAGGTTATCAGTGATAGCGCGAAAAACCTACCACCAAGAGAATCCACAGAAGAAAAAACTTATTTATTAACCTGTTTGTTGTTAAAATACCTTAATTTAGGCATAACTTACAGGTGAAAATATTGTATCTTAAGTTTGATTATCAAAATTAAATCTACCAAAGTAAAATTTAGTAACCGGAGTATGGATATTTGATTGCTGACGAAGACATGAAACCAATATCTGTATCTCCAGGGACACACAAAGTGTATCCATCAGCAGATCATGTATTCAATGGTATTCCTATTCCCAAACCAAATCGTGTCGCTGGCTTTTCCCCCGAAGAATGGGAGTCGTTTACAGAGGAATGGGCAAGCTCTTTGACACACTGCTATGCCTGTGTTAGAAGGTTTGGAGGATTCTGGCGACCAAGGCATCGATATAGTTGGATTTATAACTGATGCAAATTGGGATGGGGGTTGGGATAATTACCAATGTAAGCGGTACAATAATCCTCTGTGTCCAGGTGACATCTGGGTCGAAATTGGAAAGATCATTTACAGCACTTTCCAGCAATGTGAAGTACAATATGTAAGATAGATAAATTATTATTATGAAACCATATTCCGTCGATCTGAGAGAAAAAATAGTCAATGCTTATCAGTTAGGAAATATTTCAGTTAGAAAGTTAGCTGTAAACTTTGGTGTTGGTAAAGCTTTTGTACAAAAAATGTTGAGACAGTATAAAGAGAAAGGACATGTTAATCCTGGTAAGCAAGGGACAAGAAAAAAAGCGGTATTAGCAGATTCTGCGGCTCAACTTGTTGCATTGGTAAAAAAGTATCCAGATGCAACTCTCTCTGAATATTGTGAATATTGGCTCTTAACTCAGGGGCAACTAGTGAGTTCCAGCATGATGTGTAGAGAATTGCAAAAATTAAATCTAACTCGTAAAAAAAAACGGTTCGCAGCAGTCAGGCAGCTACCGATAGAGTTCAATTGCTCAGGTGTGAATACAGAGAAAAAGTCAGAGATATAGAGCCGAAAAATCTGGTTTTTTTGGATGAAGCAGGCTTACTGCTTGGGTTAATGCGTCCAAAAGCTCGTAGTGAAAAAGGAAGTAGAGTCTATGATGTAAAACCATTTTATCGAGGTAAAAAAGTCACTATTATCGGCGCAATCAGTATGGATACAGCACTTTCCAGCAATGTGAAGTACAATATGTAAGATAGATAAATTATTATTATGAAACCATATTCCGTCAATCTGAGAGAAAAAATAGTCAATGCTTATCAGTTAGGAAATATTTCAGTTAGAAAGTTAGCTGTAAACTTTGGTGTTGGTAAAGCTTTTGTACAAAAAATGTTGAGACAGTATAAAGAGAAAGGACATGTTAATCCTGGTAAGCAAGGGACAAGAAAAAAAGCGGTATTAGCAGATTCTGCGGCTCAACTTGTTGCATTGGTAAAAAAGTATCCAGATGCAACTCTCTCTGAATATTGTGAATATTGGCTCTTAACTCAGGGGCAACTAGTGAGTTCCAGCATGATGTGTAGAGAATTGCAAAAATTAAATCTAACTCGTAAAAAAAAACGGTTCGCAGCAGTCAGGCAGCTACCGATAGAGTTCAATTGCTCAGGTGTGAATACAGAGAGAAAGTCAGAGATATAGAGCCGAAAAATCTGGTTTTTTTGGATGAAGCAGGCTTACTGCTTGGGTTAATGCGTCCAAAAGCTCGTAGTGAAAAAGGAAGTAGAGTCTATGATGTAAAACCATTTTATCGAGGTAAAAAAGTCACTATTATCGGCGCAATCAGTATGGATAAAGTATTGGCTGTGATGACGCTAGATGGTTCAATGGATAGTAATGCTTTTCGCGTGTTTATAGAAAAGTTGTTAGTGCCTCAATTATGGAAAGGTGCAGTTGTCATAATGGATAATCTATTTGCCCATAAGATCGATGAAATTACGCCCATAATTGAATCTGTTGGTGCCAGTGTCATCAATCTATCTTCTTATTCACCAGATTTTAATCCCATTGAACATTGGTGATCACAGCTTAAAGCTTTTATCAAAACATTTTCTCCAAAAACTACTCAAATGGTGGATGTATTGATTGCAATTGCTTTAAATCTAATCAATCCTATGCATCTGCGAAATTGGTTTGCTAACTGCTGCTACTGTACTTCATGATTCAGGAAAGTGCTGTAAGACCTGTTTGCCACAAAAAGGATAAATACAGAGGCTATCAACAAGCCTTAGATGATTTCGGTATCGCTGAACTATTGGCGAAACTCAGCGATTATTGTCAACAGCAAGAACAAGAAAGTTTAGCAGCAATACTGATTTCTCAATTAACCCAGAGCATAAATGCTGAACTGATTGCTAATTATTTGAGTGCCATCGCTCAAAACCAACAAAATTCACTCCCAAAATTAATCAACCCGAAAATTTCCCCAGGTTCTGTTGATTTACCCGAAGACTTTCCGAATACAGCAAAGACACCCCGCTTTTTGTACGGTGACAAATTGCGTTGGATTGGTTCTGACACTGACTGGGGAACTGCGATCGGCAGATTTTATGGCTTTGCTCCCCATCTTTGCAGCTGGACGTGGTGTTACCTGATTTGGTTGAGCAAAGACAGTCCCAGTGCTACTTGGATATGTGCCGATATTGCCTGGGAAGAGGATTTAGAACCACTGGAAGGGTCGTTCCTATGACTAATCCGCGTCCTATGCAAGCACGAGAGCAAAATCTGATTGATCTCTATAGCCATTGTCAACTAGGAATGACACCCAAGAATTTTTATGCCAAGTGGGATGTCAATCACGAAGCGATCGCCCGTATTTGCGATCGCTCACTCTCAGACAGTCCGGCGTTGGTTTTCCAAGGGACGCAATTACCGCAGTCCCATGCCCAGCGATTTACGCCATCTTGCCCTGATGGACTTCCTGCTAGAACACTTTGAGGAAATCCCCGAAGAATTTCTGAAGATACTCTGTTCTCTCACAGGGCATAAGTAGGAATCGAAAAGTTGACGGTTCGACTACGCTCCCGCAGGGAAGTCGAACCGTCAACCAATAGCAATATCATTCTGACATTTTTTTACTAGCCACTCTCACAGTAGGGTGGCTTTAGTTTTGAGAATCTTTAAGCAACCTTTGTCTATTAATTAACTGCAATTCACTTTTCTAATCATAAGTATTATCAGGAGGGTTTTGTGACCTACATTGAAAAGCTCAATCCTTGGTGTATAGTCCGCCATTTTCCTAGTATGCAACACCAGATAGTTGCTCGTTTTCGTCGCCGGAGTGATGCAGAAGCTCATTCACAAGCTCTACACCGACTGATACCAAATGCAACTTTCTCAATCATTTTCAATCCGGTAATCGAGCAACCAGAGCAAATTACCCCATAATTCGATCATTCTGGGAGCCAATTTAATTTGTAGTAAATTCTCTTATTTGTTGAAACATAAAATATCCCCCCTTGTTAACTTTTTCCACTAAAGCAAGGAGGAATTATTAGTGGCTAAAATTTGAATACTATATTTATTGCACAAACTTAGCAATCAATAGACTTTTGATGTTTGACCATATCGGCAAAAGTCAGAAAACATCGCTGACACCAACCATCCACCCACACTGCTGGAACCTTAAATCTTGCCCCACAGTTTGGACATTCTGACAACAAGGTTAAATTGTGGCTCGCGCACCCTTGAGTCACTTTAAACTGCCACTCAATTTTATGACAAGGCGACTCGGTATAACAAGCAGCACATAACCGAATAGGCTCCATTTTCATTCCCACCCCAGCAGGTGGTAACATCTGCACTAACCTATCGACATCAACCCCCACTACAACAGCCAATGCTTCCAACTGCTGCCGAGAAGGAGGAGGATTAAACCGAAACTTTTCCCATCTGGATATTGCACCCCCAACCCCAGCAGCCTTACCCAAACCAGTAGTTGTTAAATCATTTGCCCGTCGAAACCGCCCCAAAAAATGACTCAGGCTTTCTCCTTGATATGGTTGAACTCTAAACAGCCAAGGTTTAATATTTTCCACTTCCATCACTTGTACTCAGCAGTTACTTCCTTCAAAGTTTCCAAATCAATTTTTTGCAGTCCCTTTTTTAAAGCCCGGATTGCAGTCTCTCGGAGAATCATATCCATCAAACCGATATAACCTCCAGTTGCTTCCCCTAATGTTTTCAACATCGTCTTACTCGAAAGGTTGGAAGCAACTGGTAATCTCAGTATTTGCTTCTCCCAAATATCCACCGTTCGCTTAAAATCTTCCCCTGACATCTTTCCAAAACGGTGACAAGACCGAAAACGGTTGTAAACCTGTTCATCCCGCTTAATCACTGCATCTAAGCGGTCAGTTCCTACCAAAATCACTGCTATTTCCAACCTGTCAAAAATATCACGCACTTCGGCAAAAGTTTTCGGCTTAAAGCGATCGGCTTCATCAATAATCAACATCTCTACCCCACAACCTTTAAGAACCCGCAGCGTTCTATCTCGA
This sequence comes from uncultured cyanobacterium, assembly GCA_963772205.1. Lineage (GTDB taxonomy): Bacteria > Cyanobacteriota > Cyanobacteriia > Cyanobacteriales > Nostocaceae > Gloeotrichia. The sequence continues at coordinate 3,969 of CAVYXS010000106.1, read as the reverse complement.
ATTTCTGCCACTGTTCCTTTAGTTACTTGATATTTTAAATGCTCCATAATTACCCCAAATAATTCCTTAGCACCGCACTCCTGGGGAATTTGGATATAAGCCACAGGTACAGTTGGGGGTTTTCCTGCAACTTGAGAGGGTTTATTCCTAAGCCTATAGGCATCACAACCCATTGTTTTTCCCGTTCTCGACTCACCTACCACACGCCCAGATTGTCTTGATTGGCGCTTTCCTTCCAACCAATCATGGAGAATTTGCACTTGTTCAAGTGGGACAAAACCTTTACGATTTAATCGTTGAATCTCCGCCTGTAATTTTTCACTATTAACGGGAATATCACCCAATTGTTGGGCGACTGCTTGGGCTTCTTTTGAAGTCATTTTCTAAAATCCGTAATCTTCACGCATTTGTTCGTAATCAAAAACTTCCGGCATCTCTGGCTCAGGTTCGCTATCAATAGATACCGCCTCTACTGATGACTCTGGCTCAACAGGTATAAGTTGTTTAGATTTTTTGACCTCAGCCTGTTCTACTTTCTGACGCTCTTTTTTGGTTTTCTTTTGAGTTGGGAATGTTTCGCGTTCCCTAACTTCAGCCAAAATTGAGCGATTGCTGATAGCCTTACCCGCTTCTCTGACCTTACGGCTAATAGTTTTTGCCTCATCTAGAGATAGTTCCTCTGTCTGCAAATCTTGAGCATCAGCACGAGCAATAAATACCTCTTTATTCCCTTCTATGCGATAAACCAAAATCGTTGTGATGTCTCTGGGGTCATATCGCAACACTACGCTTTCCCCCGCATAACTCGCTAAGAGTTCACCTCGATACATCAAGTTTTCAAATTGTAAATATCCCCCGCGTTGAATTTGTCGTCGTGTTTGCTTCATTAAGCAAATATCCAAATCCCTCTCGGAAAGTAAATCGGGTGCTGCAATTAAACCAGATTCCCAGCGTTGAAATCTTGTCTGGTCGCCCATTCGAGCATCAAGTCGCTGGTTATAGTTATCAACGATGTAACGCACCAACATTTGCTCTAACTGCCGCAACGTTAAGCAAGCTTCTTTCTCCGCTTCTTCTGGTCGCTCTTGAACGTTTTAACCTGTATATCCTTGTAAAGTTGAGAATAATTCTGTGTTTAGAGTTTTAAATGGACGCTCAACACTACCACCTTCAGATGGGCGATCGCGCAAATGACAAACAAATCCTAACTGCACCCCTATTTGCTGTAAATGGTTGGAACGAAAATCTTTACCCCCATCCGTATAAAAGTGTTGCGGTAAACCAGAAGTACCCCATTCTTCGTGAAGTCCATATTCTGAACCATATTGCTTGGGCAAAATTGCATGACGTAACGCCAAAGCTACAACTTGAGAACTTGGTGCATCGTAGCCCAAGTTAATCCCCATAATGCAGCGCGAATAGCTATCAATAACCGTTGTTAACCAAGGACGACTAAGAATTTTGCCATGCTGGTCTACTAATAAAACATCAACAAGGGTGTGGTCGCACTGCCAAACTTGGTTACTATGTTCTACTTGTAAATCTTTCCCATCACGGGTTTTCACTGATAAACGCGAACCACGCCAACCCGGACTGCGAATACTTTTAGCTTGCTCAATTTTATCTATTAACGGTTGCAAAATTCGGTAAATCGTCATATGGGAAGGAGGCTTAACTCGTAGTTCATCTGCTCTCGCCTTCACTCTAATAAATACCTGCTGGCGAGTCATTCTTTTACTTCCCTTATTACCCTCCTTATAAGTTTTCAATACAAACTCTTGCCAGTCTTCATCAACTCGATGCTTCCCTTTATCTACCCGTTGATTTTGTGCCAGTCCAGCCAAACCCTCCTGTTCCCATTTCTCTACTAGCCGTCGTACTGTACGTACTGATTTACCAAGCTTTTCTGCTGCTTCCTTTAGTCTTTGAGCATAGGTAGCGCGATCGCTATTTTGTGACATCTCCTACACTGAACCGAGACGGTTACAGTGTAGGCTTCCAACAGCCCGATGAAGGGTATGAAGGATTTCCTTCGTGGTACTATCGTCCATAGTTCCAACTATGTCTAGTTTCCCACTACGGCGTTTTATACTGGGGAAAATGCCCAACCCCAGTCTTTTCAAGTTGACAGCGGCGTTAATATCGCGGTCCAACCATCAAAGTATTTTGCTCATCCCAATATTCTCTGATACTGCAATCCGTAAAAATAATTTCATTGCGGTAACTGAGAATCATTGAAGTATATTGTGGCTTCTGTGAAATTGCTACAGCACCAGCTTTTTCGGCTATGCACTCCAGAATTTCAAAGAATTGTCCAAAAGCACCATCAGCCCACGACTTATTCAGTCCTGACTTAGCGGACTGTCTATTGGGAAGATAGCTTCCATTCTCATCCTGTTTGGTTTTATTGCGTCGGGTTAGCCCTTTAAGGTTCAAATCCTCGTAGAAGAAAAACTTCTTTCCAGTTCTGACAAGCTTGTGAGCAGTTTTGTACTGGAAATCTTTGCGACTTCTGGCAATTTTTTGATGCTGTTTAGCTTCCCGTTTTGCCAACTTACGCCGAGATTTAGATCCCCGCTTACGTCTATTTCGTTTAACAGAAATACGATCTAGCTTGTCTTGATTCTTGCGTAATGGCTTTAAAGATGGGAGCTTTTCACCAACTGATGTTGCAAGATAATCATCGCCTTGCAACACAGCATCAATCCCCATTGAGTTGTCCCAATTGGGGATAAGCTTGATCGTTTGATTTGGGATGGTTACATCTGACAATACCATCTGCATGTACCAGCCATCAGCCTTTTTTGTAACGCTAACTTGCTTTAGTGTAAATCCGTCAGGTATCGGTCGGTGCATCCGAACCTTAAACATCCCCAATTTGGGCAAACGAATATACAACCAGTTTTTACGAATTAGCTTTATCCATTCATTATTAGCCGTTGCAAACGTCATGGTTTTGAAACTCACCTCAGTTTTGAAGCGTGGTTTCCCAGAACGTTTACCGCTAGAATCCCCAATCACAAAACGCTCGAAAGCTTTATCAACACGAGAACAAACATCCTGTAGAACAGTTGAATCTACACTTTTAAAATCAAGTAATTCACCAGACCATTGCACTATGCTCAAGTCTTTTTTGATGGCTGGTAGCTGGAGCTTCTGACTGTAATAGTTAGGTCGGTCTAGTAACTCAGGGAGTCTGGTTACAAAAATTGGACAACTATTTACAGCATGACGGTTATTTTCCCACCAGGAGAAGCGTTCACCCAATTGGCTGTTATACCAGTACCGACAAATTCTCAACCATTCGTTAAGAATTAGTTTCTGACTTGATTTCGGCTCTAGTCGGTACTGGTAGGTTACTTTCATCCTATTAGCTAAATGGGTGTTATGATTTAAGCATACACTAATCATACCATAATATTCTTTCAAGAATAATGAAAAATGATTTTGTATCCAAAGGTCGGTCAGTGAGTGATTTAAAAGCTCACTTAGTTTTGACGACAAAGTATAGACGCAAAGCCTTTACTCTAGAAATGTTAAAACGACTGGAGGATATCTTGGTTGACTTGCTCGAAAAATGGGATTGCAAGCTAGTAGAATTCAACGGAGAAGAGGATCATGTCCACCTACTATTTCAGTACCACCCAGATTTGCAGCTTAGTAAACTTGTAAACAACATTAAATCTGTTACCTCCCGCAGGTTACGCCAAGAATATGCCGAGCATCTAGAAAAGTTTTTCTGGAAAGATGTATTTTGGAACGGATCTTATTTTGTAGCTAGCTGCGGCGGAGTGACAATCTCAAAGCTCAAAGAATATATTGAGAATCAAAATAGCCCAGAATGAATATGGGTCATGGCTCGACATAGCAATTAATTGTTTTGGCTACGCCAAAAAGCATTAATTACTATCTCTCTCCACTCCCGCGCATTCATCTCACACCCCTAAGAGTGGGTGTGAGGCTTCTGCT
>CAVYXS010000105.1:0-51788 GCA_963772205.1 uncultured cyanobacterium | reverse complement strand
CCTACGTAGTGGGAGCATCTTGCTCCCTGGTGGTAGTAGCGGGCAAGATGCTCAAAATGGACGAGTCACCCATTCCTGATTCTGCCAGCTAAGGTAGCAACTACAGATAACAATTGCGCGGGTTCGATGGGTTTAGTCATGTGCATTTGAAATCCTGCTGCTAAAGATTTTTCCTGCTCTGCATTTCCAGCATAGGCTGTGAGGGCGGTCTGACTGAATTTGTCCCCCGGCTTCAGCATTTAACTCTCTCACCTGACGAATCAGTGCATAACCGTCTTCTTGTGGTAGCCCAATGTCAGATAGGAGTACATCGTACCCGCCTGGGTTAGCTTTGATCAAGGATAGCGCCTCTTTTGCGGATCTAGCCTCTGTCACCTGGGCGGCATAATCTTCTAGTATAATTTTAAATAACTCCCTTATCGCCGATTCGTCATCTACAACTAGTACTCGCACACCTTCGAGAGATGGAATGTCATTGGTTGATAGTTCTGGCTGATCTGTGGAGACGATTGGCTCTTGTGCAATTGGCACAGGTGTGTATTGAGGTTGAGTTTGCAGAGGTAGTGTGACTGTAAAAGTTGCTCCTTGACCAACACCTGGACTTTCCGTCTCAATTGTACCGCCGTGGAGTTCTACCAAATGACGGACAATGGAAAGACCAAGCCCTAATCCTGGATTTGATCGGGTTTTGCTACCATCAGCTTGACGGAAGCGCTCAAAAATATGGGGAATAAAGTCAGCACTGATGCCTATACCAGTATCCCTAATTTGAATTTGAGCATGGTCATCAGTGTAATTTAGTATGACATCAATTCTGCCTCCTGATGGGGTGAATTTAATGGCATTAGAGAATAAATTCCAAATGATTTGCTGTAAGCGTGTCCCATCGGCTACTATCCTTTTAGATGAAGTATCTAAGGTGGATACAATTTGAATATTTTTGCTTTGTGCTGCAAGGCTAACAACCTCAGTTGCGGCCTCAATTATTCGCGCCAGATCAAGCGGTTCGGGATCTAGACGCAGCCTACCTGAACTAATGCGGGAGATGTCTAACAAATCATGAATCAGCAGGGATTGAGCCTCAGCGCTGCGCTTAATGGCTTGTAACCCCTGATTAACTGTAGCTTGATCAAGCTGCTTTCTTTGCAGCAGTTGCGCCCAACCTAGCAGAGAATTGAGTGGGTTACGCAGTTCATGGGAGAGAATGGATAAGAATTCATCCTTGGCGCGATTGGCTGATTCCGCCTCATTGCGGGCTGATTTTTCTTGCTCCAACAGTTGAATGCGTTCTGTTTCCAACCGCTTCTGCTGGGTGATGTCTTCAATCACTAACAGAATCATTTCCCGATTGTCTTCTATTGTCATTCTCCGCGCATTCAGCAGCATGGTTTTTTGGCCAATATTCTCGAAGTTATGCTCAACCTCCAGTCCTTGAAACTGGGTTTTTCGGGGAAGAATCTCTTCTAAGAGCAATCGCAACTGCGGAATATTCCATTGTCCATTGCCAATTTCATAAATTAGGCGCTGTTCTGTTTGTTCTGGCAAAATCTGGAATGTGTCGTAGAAAAACTGATTGGCGCTCATCACCTGTAAGTCTATATTCAGCACCACTAGAGACTCGCGCATGGTATCCACAATTGCTTGGACGTAATCTCTGGATGCTCTGAGCTGTTCGGCGCTGTGCTTGAGGGCATCAATATCGACTAAAATCACCACAGCACCGTCAATTTTGTTGTCGATTGTCCGATATGGTCGAATTCGCAAATCATACCAATGACCGTCTTGGTCTTGCACTTCCTGAGTTTTATAGTTGAGTGTGCCAATTACTTCTAAAATTTGGGGTTCTAAGTCGCTAAGATTTAATTTATGATTAATATCACTCAGTGGCCGCCCTACATCTGTAGGAATCAGGTTAAAAATTCTCTCCGCTACGGGAGTAAAGCGCCGAATCCGCAAATCGCCTCCCAACATCAGGATGGGAATATTAATACTGCTGAGGAGATTTTGTAAATCGTTGCTGACTTGAGTTGATTCGATATTCCGCCGTTGTAACTCGTCGTTAATTGTGTTCAGTTCTTCATTAGTGGCTTGAATCTCTTCTTTGGCTGTTTCTAGTTCCTCATTAGTGCTTTGCAACTCTTCGTTGCTGGAGAGAATCTCCTCGTTGGCTACTCTGAGATCTTGATTGGTGGATTGCTGCTCTTCAATGATGGATTGCAGATATTCTTTGGTGGTGGCTAGCTCATTTTTTAGCTGGGAATTTTCCAATTCTAAACTTGCTGGTTTCCCCACCCCAGACTTGATCTTGCTCCCGCTGCTGGTATTACTGGGCTGTATGCGTTCGCTCCGTGCCTCTTTTGCTATATCCTGAAACAGAACTAACAAATAATTTTCTTTTGCTGTAGGCGATTGGAACGGAATCACATCAATCCTCACCTGCCTAACTTGATCATCTACTCTAATTTCTAAGCCTTCCTTGCTTACAGGTATCTTCTGCTGTTTGGACTGATGGATGGCGGTGCGTAATTCTAACCGTAGTTCTTCTTTTGCCATTCTCAGCAGGTTAAAACTAGGTCTACCAGGTGCAGGTTGCAGATATGGACTAGTTTGTCCCCGAAATTGGACAATCTCTAATTCATTATCAATAATTACACCAACTGGGGCATATTGATTCAACACGATTCTGTCAGCTTCTTTTTGTATTTCTTGGTTGTTCCATGTATCTTCTCTCATTGGTGGTGGAGGGTTAAGGGTTTCTGGGATGTTGCTAGGGAGTAACTCTATCCTCATCCTATCTGGTGCTATTTTGCGAAAATAAATTTTGTACTTCTTGTCTACCATTGCAAACAAGTCAACAAACTCACCCACTGTCTCCGAATTACCTAACATCAAAAAACCTGTTGGCTTCAAACCGTAGTGGAAAATCGGCAGAAGTTTCTGTTGGACAACAGATCCCAAGTAAATTAGTACATTGCGACAAGTAATCAGATCCAGGTGAGAAAATGGGGGATCGCTCATCAGGTTGTGCCTAGCGAAAACACACAGTTCACGCACTGGCTTGCTAATTTGGTAGCCTCCCTCTACTTTGACAAAGAACCGCTGTAACCGTTCTGGGGAGACATCAGCTATCTGGCTCGTCTTGTATATCCCGTTTCTCGCTCTCTCAATTACAACCTCGTTGACATCCGTAGCAAAAATTTGGATAGGTAAATTGATGCCTGTAACTGCCAAAAACTCCAGCAAGCAAATAGTAATGGAATAGGCTTCTTCACCAGTGGAACATCCTGCTACCCAAATGCGGATGCGTGAGTCGGGCTGACGTTCTTTGGTGATAATGGAAAATACTTTGGTTTTTAAAGCTTCAAAGGCTTCGGGATCGCGGAAAAAATTGGTGACGGTGATCAGCACATCCTGATACAACGCGGTGACTTCTGCTGGGTGATTTTGCAGATATTGAGCGTAATCTTCTAGCTTTTCGAGCTTGTATAAAATCATCCGCCTGACAATCCGCCGCTTCAGGGTGTTCTGTTTGTAGTGGATAAAATCAACACCTGTAGCCGCCCGCAGCAACCGGAAGATCGTCGCCAGAGCATCGCCGCTTTCTGATACCACCTCTGTTGTTTTGACTGTAGTTGATTCTTTGACGTAGGGATGAAGGCTGATGTTTGCCAGTTCTGCCGCCATTTGTTGGGGGGTAAGAATAAAGTCTACATGACCTGAAGCCACAGCAGTATTTGGCATACTACTTACTTGCGCCGATTCCTCACACTGAGCAAAGGTAATACCACCAGCCGCTTTGATTGCTTCTACTCCCCTTGTGCCGTCACCATCTCCCCCCGATAGCACCACTCCGATGGCTTTGTTTCCCCAATCTTCTGCTAAGGAACAAAAAAAAGTATCGACTACCATCCGCATCCCACGAGTCTTCTGACACGGCGCTAGTTTCAGTACACCTTGAGCAATAGTCATCGTAGCATTTGGGGGAATCACGTAGACATGATTCGGTACTACAGTCATCCCATCCTCTACCTCAGTTACAGGCATTTGGGTAGTTCTGCTAAGTATTTCCGTCAACAGACTTTTTTGATGGGGACTCAAGTGCTGAATCAGCACAAATGCCATGTCAGTATCAGTTGGTAAATGACTTAGCAATTCGGTAAATGCTTCTAATCCCCCTGCAGAAGCGCCTATCCCGACAATGGGAAATAATTCTCGTAGATTCACTTCTGGCTCCTGAGAGGAACTTGACTGAGATTTTTCAGATTTCATGATGTGCAGCCGATCAGATGTCGGGATATTTCGTTTTTTATAGAATCGAATTCCCAGCCTTCTAGGTTCACTTTCACCAACCATCATTACTTCCATCATACATGGGACGCATGATGAATCCATCCATCCATCTGTAGATATAAAAATACTAAGTAATCAATAATTTTATTTCTGGGAAATTTTATCAGTAGTCAGTATCGTAGGGTGCGTTCTTGTGGGGTGGGCGTCTCGCCCGCCCATGAACAAGGGCGGACAAGATGTCCACCCCACAGGAAAAGTTGGATGTTTTTTTTATTTGTCAGTCCCGAAGAGGTTCTAAATCCCGCTATTCCCTAAACCAACAACACTGCGGATATACCCATTTTTAGCAAATCGATTTCTGACAATTTGTTGATAAACTGCTTCATAGCCATCGGTCATTTGTTCAACACTAAAATGGCTTTTAACATACTCTCGACAACCATAACGGTCTAACTCTCTCACCTTGGGAATAGCGTTGATACATTCTTCAACATTGTGACATAAAAATCCCGTTTTTCCATGAGCAATAACTTCTACAGTAGACCCCAAATTCATCGCAATAACTGGTGTACCTGTCGCCATAGATTCAACCATGACTAACCCAAAAGGTTCTCGCCAAGTAATGGGAAATAGGGTAGCTACTGCACCTCCCATAAGAGCATTTTTTTGAGCATGATTTGCTTCACCCAAATACTCAATTTGTTTGCCATCAATGTGGGGTTTGATTTCTTTTTCAAAATATGCCAAATCAACAATATCCACCTTCCCTGCCATTTTCAAATGCCAACCAGCACGTTTAGCGATCGCAATTGCTAAATGGGGTCCCTTTTCTGGCGAAAATCTTCCCAAAAAAGCCAAATAGGGAGGTTCATCTGGTTGGGGATGAAATTTATAACTGCTGACATCAATCCCGTTATAAACTGTGGCAACATAATTTAGCCCTAATCTTGTTTCCCTTTGTCCCTGAGAAATACTCACATAGGGTTTATTTTTGGCATACTTAAAAATTTTTTCGTTATCAGGAGTAAAAACACCATGTAAGGTATGAACTGTAGGTGTTTTCACAAAATTGCCATAGGGTAGCGCCCCATAGCCCATATGTGAATGAATAATGTCAAATTCTTCTGCCTGCTCATATACCCAAGCTAGTTGCAACATCTCATAAATAGCGTACTCTTTGATATCCGCATCGAGTCTTAAAGCATGGGGATGAACTGAAACTAACTCTGCCAAAGTAAGGGAATCTCCCGATGCAAATAGGGTGACTTCATGTCCACGCCTGACTAATTCATCGGTTAATAACCCCACCACTAACTCGATTCCCCCATAGGCTGGCGGCGGTACTCTCTCCCATAATGGAGCTACCTGAGCAATTCGCATCACAAACCTCCTAGATAATAAAAATTGAATTAGAGGTTTCTGTGTAACTTTTCATCAGCAACTCTCTGTAATTCACTCAATAACAGAAACTCTCTCGCAGATGCAAACTCTAATTAATAATCGCTTCATTGCTTTAGAATTATATGTCTTGACTTCAATATTTTTTATCTATCTTAGTAGGGAATTTACCTGAGCCTGAAGAGGTAAAATTTATTCTGAGTAAATCACCTTTAAACCTCGTCCATTTTGAAACCTCGAGTAGTGCGGGCAGCGTTCGACTGAGCGCTCACGCCGTTCGCGTAGCGTCCCGCAGGGAAGTCTTGCCCGCTACTACCACCAGGGAGCAAGATGCTCCCACTACGCATGAAAAACTATGGTTCTCAACATAGATGCGGTTTAGTTCGTTGATTTTGTTTCTTTTTCATCAAAACTAACCCCGTAAACCGAAAAATTAACAAATCGGTATTGGGAATTTTTCTATTCGACCCTCAGTTTAATTACGAATTACGAATTACGAATTAGTAATTAATTTTGACTTTTTACCTTAAATATGATATAATTCTTCAAGCTAAAGGATTAAATTTTATGAATATTTCTCAATCGCAGAACAAACCGCGTGTCTCATGGCAGGCGGTTTTCTCAATACTAATATTTGTGTTCATGTACCTGCCTATACTCGTACTCGGCTTTTATAGCTTCAACCAGTCGCCTTACAGTGCAACTTGGCAAGGATTCACCCTCAATTGGTACAGCATATTGTTCCATGATGAGCGCATTTTATCCGCATTCAAAAACAGTTTGATAGTTGCTGTTAGTGCAGTCAGTATTTCCGCAGTATTGGGAACCTTGATGGCGGTGGGGTTAGCCCGTTATCGGTTTCCCCTGGTGCAGGTATATCAGGCGATTTCTTACCTACCATTGATTATTCCTGATATTGCGATCGCCGTAGCTACTCTAGTTTTTCTTGCCACGTTTGCTATTCCCCTGGGTTTGTGGACAATCGTTGGCGCTCATGTGGTATTCTGTCTTGCCTACGTCGGATTGGTGGTGGGTTCCCGACTTAGCAATTTAGATCCTCACCTAGAAGAAGCCGCACTTGATTTAGGCGCTACACCAGTACAAGCTTTTATCAAAGTATTACTACCTCAGTTAAGTCCGGGAATTATCGCTGGTTGTTTACTGGCTTTTGTCCTCAGTTTAGATGATTTTCTCATCGCCAGTTTCACAGCAGGTAGCGGTTTTAACACTATGCCAATGGAAATTTTTAGTCGCATTAGAATCGGAGTCAAGCCTGATATTAATGCTCTCAGTGTCATCTTGATTTTAATTTCTGGAATTGTTGCTTTTGTAGCAGAATTAATTCGCGCTTCTGGTGAGAAAAAATAAAAAACTCGAATCCCAAGGTAGGTGGAGTTTTAGGGTATGGAGAAAAGTTACCTATGCCCTATGCCCTATTACCTAAAACTCCATAGTTATCTTTGTTTCTCTAAACTTACTTAACATCTGGGAACCTCTTCAAAATAGTCCAATTGCTCTTGAATGTTTCCGTAAATACTTAATAGATACTATTGACAAATTCCTTAACTACCAGATATTATTCTTTTTATAATGGAAATCCGTGCGCCCATATATATATCATCTTTATATTCACATTTAGCAAATGCCCAATACAGGTCAACAAATAAATAGATTTTCCGGCTCTGTATTCCTTTCTTCCGGTACTATAGAGATTGAATAACACCGATATTTATTTATTTGTCTACATATCTGTTTTCAATTAATCATATTGGGGCTAAATTTGGACAAAATGCTATCTCCTCCTCATTATGCAAATATGCCAAAATCCCAATTGCTCAAATCCATTCAATCCTGACGACAATAGATTTTGCATTAGTTGCGGACAAAGCGACTTTGGCAAACTGCTCAGAAACCGCTACCGCGTATTGAGGCTATTAGGTGAAGGTGGATTTAGCAGAACTTACGCATCACTTGACGTAGACAGACTAGATGCCCCTTGTGTCATCAAGCAATTTTTTCCGCAAGTTCAAGGAACAGGACAACGAGCCAAAGCTGCAGAATTCTTCAAAGAAGAAGCATTTCGTTTGTATGAACTCGGAGAAAATCATACCCAAATTCCTAGATTATTAGCTTACTTTGAACAAGGTTCCAGCTTATATCTTGTACAAGAATTTATTCCAGGGAAAACGCTTTTACAAGAAGTTGATAAACAACCCTTTAATGAAGCTCAAATTTGGCAACTTTTAACTGATTTATTACCCGTTCTCGACTTCGTTCACGCCCATAACGTTATCCATCGGGATATCAAACCTGAAAATATCATCCGCCGTGAAAGTGATGGAAAACCCGTATTAATTGACTTTGGTGGCGCAAAACAGGTAACACAAACCAGTTTAGCAAGACAAGCCTCAGTCATTTATACAATTGGCTATGCACCTACAGAACAAATGGCAGGATTTCCTTGTCAAGCCAGTGATTTGTATGCTTTAGGTGTAACTTGCGTGCGACTTTTAACTCAATGTTTGCCCTTACAAAATGCTTATGGACAAATTGATGACCGTCTTTATGATGCCATGAATGCTAAATGGTTATGGCAAGAGAGACTACAAGAAAATGGTATCACAATTAACAAGGATTTAAGCAGCATTCTCGACAAAATGCTCAAGCATTTTCCCAGTCAAAGATATCAAACAGCAGCAGCAGTTATCGACGATCTGAAAATAACAGCCACATCGGCTTTAACAGCACAAATTTTTGCAATTACCCAACAGATATTACCATCTACACCCACAAAAATTCTGCCACCATTACCTCATTTACAAAGTTTTGAATTTGATATCGTCACAGTAGATACAGACTGGTAGAGAAGTTAGCCGTGACTGTCGCAGCGCCAAGTTTTTTACCGAAGAATTGGGTAAGACTATCAATTTAGAAATGGTATCGATTCGCGGTGGGAATTTTATGATGGGTTCACCACCTTTTGAAGGCGATGCTGACGAACGTCCCCAACGCCAAGTGACTGTCGAACCATTTTTTATGGGTAAATATCCCATCACTCAAGCACAATGGAGAGCAGTCGCCGCATTACCAAAAATCAAACAATCTTTAAATCCTAACCCATCTAAATATAAAGGAGCAAATCGACCAGGTCGAAAATGTATCTTGGCACGAAGCTGTAGAATTTTGTCTAAGGCTATCAGAAAAAACTGGACGTGAATATCGTTTACCTAGTGAAGCCGAATGGGAATATGCTTGTCGCGCTGGCACAACCACATCCTTTCACTTTGGAGAAAAAATTACCACTGAATTAGTCTGCTGTAGTGACAACGAAAGCTATAGCAATGAAGCAAAAAATAAATATCGTCAAGAAACCACAAATGTCGGCAGTTTTAATATAGCCAACGCTTTTGGATTATACGATATGCACGGCTTAGTTTGGGAATGGTGCTATGACCCTTGGCACAATAATTATCATGGCGCACCTCTAGATGGTAAAGTTTGGGAAACAGGAGGCGATCAAAATCGGCGCGTTTTGCGTGGTGGTTCTTGGAATTTCAGCGCCGAACTTTGTCGCAGCGCCAGTCGCAGTTGGAATGAGTCGGATGGTGGCTTGAGGATATGTGGTTTTCGGGTTGTGTTTTCTCCTGGGGGCTTGATTTAAAAGGTTTCGGCTTACCTCTCCCAAAAAATAGCAAAATTAAGATATAGCAGAACACATTCAAATGAGGTACAAAATTGTATCACGCGGTGTAGGGGCACGGCAGTGCCGTGCCCCTACGGGTGTACTAACTCTGGTACAAAGTACCATCTTTGTGCGTAAAAATGCGATCGCCATCAGCACCAGATTTGGCAATCAAATCATTATCTGGATAATAAGCTTGATCATCAGCAGTTCTATCCCCAATTTGTGACATCTCCTACACTGAACCGAGACGGTTACAGTGTAGGCTTCCAACAGCCCGATGAAGGGTATGAAGGATTTCCTTCGTGGTACTATCGTCCATAGTTCCAACTATGTCTAGTTTCCCACTACGGCGTTTTATACTGGGGAAAATGCCCAACCCCAGTCTTTTCAAGTTGACAGCGGCGTTAATATCGCGGTCAACCATCAAAGTATTTTGCTCATCCCAATATTCTCTGATACTGCAATCCGTAAAAATAATTTCATTGCGGTAACTGAGAATCATTGAAGTATATTGTGGCTTCTGTGAAATTGCTACAGCACCAGCTTTTTCGGCTATGCACTCCAGAATTTCAAAGAATTGTCCAAAAGCACCATCAGCCCACGACTTATTCAGTCCTGACTTAGCGGACTGTCTATTGGGAAGATAGCTTCCATTCTCATCCTGTTTGGTTTTATTGCGTCGGGTTAGCCCTTTAAGGTTCAAATCCTCGTAGAAGAAAAACTTCTTTCCAGTTCTGACAAGCTTGTGAGCAGTTTTGTACTGGAAATCTTTGCGACTTCTGGCAATTTTTTGATGCTGTTTAGCTTCCCGTTTTGCCAACTTACGCCGAGATTTAGATCCCCGCTTACGTCTATTTCGTTTAACAGAAATACGATCTAGCTTGTCTTGATTCTTGCGTAATGGCTTTAAAGATGGGAGCTTTTCACCAACTGATGTTGCAAGATAATCATCGCCTTGCAACACAGCATCAATCCCCATTGAGTTGTCCCAATTGGGGATAAGCTTGATCGTTTGATTTGGGATGGTTACATCTGACAATACCATCTGCATGTACCAGCCATCAGCCTTTTTTGTAACGCTAACTTGCTTTAGTGTAAATCCGTCAGGTATCGGTCGGTGCATCCGAACCTTAAACATCCCCAATTTGGGCAAACGAATATACAACCAGTTTTTACGAATTAGCTTTATCCATTCATTATTAGCCGTTGCAAACGTCATGGTTTTGAAACTCACCTCAGTTTTGAAGCGTGGTTTCCCAGAACGTTTACCGCTAGAATCCCCAATCACAAAACGCTCGAAAGCTTTATCAACACGAGAACAAACATCCTGTAGAACAGTTGAATCTACACTTTTAAAATCAAGTAATTCACCAGACCATTGCACTATGCTCAAGTCTTTTTTGATGGCTGGTAGCTGGAGCTTCTGACTGTAATAGTTAGGTCGGTCTAGTAACTCAGGGAGTCTGGTTACAAAAATTGGACAACTATTTACAGCATGACGGTTATTTTCCCACCAGGAGAAGCGTTCACCCAATTGGCTGTTATACCAGTACCGACAAATTCTCAACCATTCGTTAAGAATTAGTTTCTGACTTGATTTCGGCTCTAGTCGGTACTGGTAGGTTACTTTCATCCTATTAGCTAAATGGGTGTTATGATTTAAGCATACACTAATCATACCATAATATTCTTTCAAGAATAATGAAAAATGATTTTGTATCCAAAGGTCGGTCAGTGAGTGATTTAAAAGCTCACTTAGTTTTGACGACAAAGTATAGACGCAAAGCCTTTACTCTAGAAATGTTAAAACGACTGGAGGATATCTTGGTTGACTTGCTCGAAAAATGGGATTGCAAGCTAGTAGAATTCAACGGAGAAGAGGATCATGTCCACCTACTATTTCAGTACCACCCAGATTTGCAGCTTAGTAAACTTGTAAACAACATTAAATCTGTTACCTCCCGCAGGTTACGCCAAGAATATGCCGAGCATCTAGAAAAGTTTTTCTGGAAAGATGTATTTTGGAACGGATCTTATTTTGTAGCTAGCTGCGGCGGAGTGACAATCTCAAAGCTCAAAGAATATATTGAGAATCAAAATAGCCCAGAATGAATATGGGATTCATGGCTCGACATAGCAATTAATTGTTTTGGCTACGCCAAAAAGCATTAATTACTATCTCTCTCCACTCCCGCGCATTCATCTCACACCCCTAAGAGTGGGTGTGAGGCTTCTGCTGATCTAGCTAAATAAATTACCACTGTCTCTGAGTGATTTACAAGCTGATGTCCATCAGCTTCTCCAGCGGGAAAACCTACCATCATTCCAGGTGTGAGAATTTGCTCTCCAGCATTAGTAACTAGGGTAACTTCACCTTCAATAATATAAATAAATTCATCTTGTCGAGTATGCCAATGTCTGAGTGATGAACAACTATCAGGCGCAAGAGTTACTAAATTGACACCAAAATTTTTCAAGCCAGCCGCATTTCCTAAGGCTTTTTTGATTCTTCCTCGCACCAGTGGTTTAAATTCATCGGGATAAATTGAAGTTGTCCGATTAGGAACATTTTCAGGATTGATAATCATTGAGAATTGCCTTAGATAGGTTATATCGGTACATCAACTGCAGTTCACCTACATCAGTTGTAAAGTCCCACTCAAAACAACTTCTTGTCTGTTTGCCATTAAGAGTTATCTTTTAGAGGATAATATATGTTTATGACATTTTCATATTTATGAGAAACATGGTACAACTTACTTTGGTAATTGGCAATAAAAATTATTCTTCCTGGTCATTACGTCCTTGGCTAGCGATGAAACACTTGGGTTTGCAATTCAATGAAATTCGCATTCCTCTCTACACTCCAGAATCAGCCGAAAAAATTCGCGAATACTCACCTGTAGGCAAAGTACCTGTATTATTGCATGATACTCAAATCGTGTGGGATTCTCTAGCTATTTGTGAATATCTGGCGGAAGAATTTCCTAATTTACATTGGTGGCCAGCGGATAAAGCTGCACGTGCATTGGCTCGTTCTATCAGTGCAGAAATGCACTCAGGCTTTCAGACTTTGCGTCAGAATATGTCGATGAACTGTCGTGCTAAATTGCCAGGAAAAGGTATGGCAATTGGCGTGCAAAAAGATATTGACCGCATTACCAATATCTGGCAAGAATGTCACCAAAAATTTGGAGATGATGGAGAATTTTTGTTTGGTAAATTCACAATTGCCGATGCGATGTTTGCCCCTATTGCCTTGCGGTTTGTTACTTATGATATCCAGTTAGATGCGGTTTCAAGAAATTATGTAGAGACTATTTTGGCACTACCGTCAATCCAAGAGTGGATTAACGGTGCCAAGAAGGAAACGGAAATTATTGCTCAATTTGAATTTTAGGGAAAAAAGAACCCCACCCCCAACCCCCTCCCCGCAAGCGAGGAGGGGGCTATCATATAAGTTATGTAATTAGAAAAAGCTATATCCTCTGATTTACCACACAAAGGGAGAGGACAGAACACAGCAGGGTGAAAAATGGCTATTGTCATCGCCGAAATAGCAATTGTAGTGTCGAAAATAGCAATTGTAGTATCGGAAATAGCAATTGTAGTGTCGAAAATAGCAATTGTAGTGTCGAAAATAGCAATTGTAGTGTCGAAAATAGCAATTGTAGTGTCGAAAATAGCAATTGTCATCGCCGAAATGGCTATTGTAGTATCAAAAATAGCTATTGTAGTATCAAAAATAGCTATTGTAGTATCGGAAATGGCTATTGTAGTATCGAAAATGGCTTTTGTCGTCGCCTGATTGAGGGGCTACAGGCGTCAAGTGGCTTCATTGGTAAGAGTTTTAGGTATTTTTACTTCTGTTCACCTAATTAGTTTTGAGCGATCGCCTTATGATTGATAAATGAAAGTTTTTTGGCTAGGGGAAACATTGGATAACTAGGAGTTAATCTGAAGAATGTCTAGCAACCTATATGATCGCGATTTACAACTCTGGATTGAGCAAACGATTGGACAATTGAAAAACCGTGAATTTGAATCGCTTGATATTGAGCATCTGATTGAGGAGTTGGTTGACTTGGGTAGATCGGAAAAGAATACTTTCAGAAGTAATCTCAAAATCTTGTTGGTGCATTTACTCAAGTTGCAGGTTCAGCATGATGTCCCCGATACAATGAAAGCGAGTTGGTACAGTTCTGTGGTGGAACATCGTCTGCGCGTTCTTGACAATTTGACAGATACACCTTCGCTGAAAAGCTTCTTGAGTGAAGCCTTGGAAAAAGCTTATCCTGATGCTCGCAAGGTGGCGATTAAGGAGGGTAAATTGGCTAAATTTGGGGTTCGTATGCCGAATGAAAGTGAGTATCCCATAATTTGTCCTTTTGCGATTGAGCAGATTTTAGATGAGGATTTCTACGGACTATTGTAGGGTGCGTGACGCTTTGATAAATATTGTACGCCAGGACTTGTGGCGTCACGCACCATTCTTTAAATGTAGTCTAAGTAAGTCCTGACTTATCAATAAATCATCAAAATCAAGTTTGGGAATTACAAATTTTTAATTTCCCATTGCTTATCATGGAGATTAACGATTTGACATTGTTCGGAGATCCCATGCCAAAACGGCTGATTACAGAGGTAAATAATTGGTTCCAGCGAGATAGAATTGTACGGAGACTGGAGACATTTCAAGACTTCATTATCATTTCTCTCTGCCTAGGTTTATTCTGTGTGATGCTGATTCGCCTGGTAGATATGTTCTCCTCTTTTTTGCGTCCCTTAGATTTACGGCAAGTCACATCTGATATCCTGTTTATTTTGATTCTGGTAGAATTATTTCGGCTGTTAATTGACTACCTACAAGCACAAAGTATATCCGTAGGTGCAGCAGTGGAAATTACTATTGTTTCTGCTTTACGAGAAGTGATTTTACGTGGTGTGTTGGAAATTGAACGTGACCAAATTTTTGGTATTTCCCTATTTCTAGTAGTTTTAGCGGGAATATTGATTGCTTTACCTTGGATGTCTCGATTTTTTGAACATTCCAGAATTCCTAATCCGGAAACAGCAGAAATACCGACGCAATTAGTTGCTGAAAATTACGTAAATTCAGATTAGTAGAATTTACGCAAATGTCACAAAAAATTTAAATGTTTTCTTTGTAGTCAGGACTAAAGTCCTGACTACGAAGTTACTGAGTTAGATATAGTAGAAAATTGTATCACGCGCTGTAGGGGCACGGCAGTGCCCATAGGTGTCAACTTAAGCTCAAATGCATGTCCCCAGGAATTTTACCCCCCTTAATCCCCCCTTGGAAAGGGGGGAAACAAGAAATTTAGTTCCCTCCCCTTGTCAAGGGGAGGGTTAGGGTGGGGTAACGCGGATCTTGATGGTAGGTGATTTAATTCAAAATCAGGTTTTGACAAGGGTTTCACGTTAAGTTGGCACCAATGGGCAGTGCCGTGCCCCTACGGGTGTACCTAACTAGGGCGATAAACGCTATATTGTGGGCTTGATTCGTCATCCAAGTCAATGGAATTGATCACATTTAATGGCTGGCTTTCTTGCGGCGTTTTAATTCAGCTTGAATTGCATTAACAACAGTTTCAATTATCTTGACTCTGGCATAATACTTATTATTGGCAGCAACGATTGTCCAGGGAGCGCTGGGGGTGGTAGTACGCTGAATTGCTTGATTGACTGCTACTTCGTAATAAGGCCACCTGTCGCGATTGCGCCAGTCTTCATCAGTGAGTTTATACTGCTTAAAGGGGTCATTTTGGCGTTCAGTAAAGCGTTTGAGTTGTTCTTCTGGGCTAATGTGTAGCCAGAACTTGACTAAAACATAGCCTGCAGTAGTTAACTGGGCTTCAAATTCATTGATTTCCTGGTAGGCTCTGCGCCACTCTGTCTGGGAAGCAAATCCTTCCACGCGCTCAACTAACACCCGTCCATACCAAGAACGGTCAAAAATTCCAATAGTACCAGATGTGGGTAGTCGTCGCCAAAATCGCCAGAGGTAATGATGGGCTTTTTCTTCTTCTGTAGGTGCTGCAAAAGGTTGGACAAAGTAGCTGCGGGGATCGAGAATATCGGTTAGGCGCTTAATTGCTCCGCCTTTACCTGCTGCATCCCAACCCTCAAACAGCACCAGTACAGGAATTTGATGCTTGTGGATGCTTAATTGTAGCTGCCGCAGTTGTACTTGTTCTGCGGCTAATTGTTCTTCATAATCGACTTCCGACAGACAGAGGTTCAAATCAATCTGTGCGAGTAAGTCTGGCTCTGTGGGTTCTAAATGATTCTGTGCTGGTAAGATAGGGTTAGGTAGCTGTATTTGCAATCGATCTAGGGCAGTGGTTAAAGTTGCAGCCAACTGAGTCAGTACTTTCACCCGTGCCCAGCGTTCTGAGTTACCCTCTACTAAAGTCCAGGGAGCGCTACCTGTGCCGGTTTGGATCAGCATTTCTTCAGCTAAGGCTGCGTAGCGGTGATAATGTTTTTCTTGTTGCCAATCTTCTTTCCGTACCCGCCAAGCAGTGAGGGGATCTTCCGCATAGTCTTTTAAACGACTTTTTAATTCTTTGTGGCTCAGATGTAACCAAAATTTGGCGATCGCGACTCCATTATCTACCATCTGACGCTCAAAGGAGTTAATTTGCGCCATGAGTGTGGGAATTTGGCTACTGTCCACCCGATTAAATAGGCGGTCTTCTAAAACATGAGTATACCAACTATGATAAAAAATGCTGATAGCGCCTTGGGCGGGTAGTTTCTCCCAAAATCTCCACAAAAATGGATATTGACGCTCTTGTTCAGTCGGTGTCCAAATGGGATATACCTTAAACCCACGGGGATCTATATAACCAACCATTTGCTTCACCAGCCCACCCTTACCAGAAGCCGCCCAACCTTCTAAAACAACAATCACAGGTAACTTTTTTTGCCAACAAGCACTTTGTAGTGTCCGCAGTTGATGCATCAACCTGTCAATCTCAGATTTATAGGTTGGTTTATCTAAGGAAAGATTCAAATCGAGTGTGTCTAGCATAAAAGTGAAATATACGTACTATAAATACTAGAACTCTTGCAAAAATAAAACTGGATTCCTATAGCAAAAATTGTTTGCAAAGAATTCACCCTTGGTAGAATCATACCAAGTTGACACTTTATTTCTGATAATTAAAGTATTACCAAGTAAATTGGTAACATTATGCCAAGAAAAGAACAAGGATGGATCACATTTCAAACATCGGAGGAAGAGCGGAAGATTCTCCAAGAGTTCTGCAACCAGTCCCAGCGTACCAAAACTGAAATTCTGCGGGAATTAGTACGTAGTCTTAATCAGCACTCTTCTTCAGCCCAATCGCTACCAACCAAGGATGTAAAACAGCAAAATGCTGACAATGCAAAACCTGAAACCAAAGCTAGGAGTAGAAAAACCACACCCAAGCCAGAAGAAAAAGCACAAACCCACACTCCAAATGTAGAAATAGAAATTAGTAATCAAAAAAAATCACTAAAAGTTAGTTCCCGCAATGTCCTCAAAGGAATAGTTAAAAAAGTTGTGAACGGTACTGTTAATAGTGAGGTGACGCTAGAGATTGTTCACAAAGTTGAGTTAACCTCAATTATCACTACAGTATCAGCAGAAGATTTGCAACTGTATGAAGGACAAGAAGCTTATGCTGTAATTAAGTCCAACGATATTGTCATTGCTAGAGAATGAAGTAATCTTATATAGCATTTCCCGACAAGCGTGACGTACACCCGTAAGATCACGGCAGTGCCCATTGCTGTCAACTTAAGCTAAAAGGCTTACCCACAGGCGTTTTACCCCACCCCTCAATCCCCTCCCCGCAAGCGGGGAGGGGAAGTTTTGGCTTTAGACAAAACTGGGGTGAGGTAACACGGATGGTGATGGTACGTGAGTAAATTCAAAATTACCTCTTCATAAGGGTTTCACGTTAAGTTGACACGTATGGGCAGTGCCGTGCCCCTACACCTTGCGATATGATTCTTAATTCTTTATTTTGTACCCCACAACGTTCATACATTAATGGGATCATCGATAGAGAAAGAAAAACAAGGAGGTGATGACTACGCTGTTAAATTACCTGAAAATAGCTCTAATTGGTAGTTGCTTAGGCGTAGTCCCTAATCAAGCGTTCGCGTGAGCGCGTCTCGTAGAGAGGAAACTGAGCGATCGCTATAGCAGTTCGCTTTGATTTTTGAAATAATTTGCGTAGAGAGAGAGTAGGGAGTAGGTTTCTAAGCAATGTCTAAATTTGAATTAGCAATTATTCTATGAGAAACAAATATACTCTTCGCTGCACGCAATGCGGGGCAGAATATGAACCTGACCCTTTTCGCTTAAGCTGCGATGAAAATCATGCTCCTTCGCTATTGCGGACTGTTTATTCCCATAAAAAACTAGAGGTTAAAGAAGAACTGCCTGGACTCTTTCGATACATTGATTGGTTACCTGTGGTGGGTTATTTACAGGTAGAGGGTAAACCAATTAGCTATGAAAGTAAAGAACTTGCCCACTATCTCGGATTAGATCATCTATTTATTAGTTTTAATGGCTACTGGCCAGAGCGAAATGCCCGTTTATTCACCTGCTCCTTTAAAGAATTAGAGGCTGCTTGTGTATCAGCAAGAGTGCCAAAAGGTGAAGAACGAACTTTAGTTGTTGCATCAGCTGGTAACACGGGTCGAGCTTTTGCATCCATCTGTTCCCAAACTCAGACACCTCTTTGTCTAGTCATTCCAGAGCAAAGTCTTTCTGCAATTTACTCTAAAGACTATTTTCGTCCTCATGTACAACTTATATCTGCTGGTGGTAATTGCGATTATTTTGATGCCATCTGTCTAGGACAAACCATTAGCAAGTTACCTAATTTCTTTCCAGAGGGAGGAACTGCAAACGTTGGACGAAGAGACGCGATGGGATTAACAGTTGTGGATGCAACAATCACACTGGATCGGATTCCAGACCACTACTTTCAGGCTGTTGGTTCCGGCGCAGGTGGAATTGCTGCTTGGGAAGCCAATTTACGGTTTTTGGCAGATGGGCGATTTGGCACAGGACGGATGAAACTACACTTGTCTCAGAATGCTCCTTTTACTCCGATGGTGGATGCTTGGAAAGCCTATAGTCAGGAAATCTTGCCGATGACAGAAGAGGATGCAAAAGAGCGCATTGGTCGAGTTGCACTCAAGTGTTGACAACTCGAAAACCAGCCTACAGCATTACTGGTGGTGTATACGATGCTCTGATATATACTGATGGTCAAATGTATGCCGTAACTAACTCAGAATCAGAACAAGCAAGGGCGTTATTTGCAGAATTAGAAGGAATTGATATAGGTTCTCCTGCGGGAGTCGCTTTGGCTTCGTTGCTTCAAGCTGTAGAAGTCGGTACGGTCAAAAAACACGACTATGTTCTTCTGAACATCACGAGTGGAGGAATGGAACGCTTAAGACAGGATTATCCTCTTCAATATCTTCAGACCGTCTCTAAATTTTTCTCATGAACAAATAACTTCTGATATTATTGCTGAACGCATCAAACAAGCTATACAAAGCAATTTGGGGTAAATATAGCGAAGACTTTGGCTATTCCATCCTGTTAACTTTCAATCTTCAATTTTTCAGTGTAAGCTGATAATCTTGTAATTTGCACATCGTGATTTATTTAAATTATTGTAGTGCGGGCATCCTGCCCGCGTCGAGGGTGCAACTTAAAAGCGCGACAGCTTAAATCAGACCTAAATATCCTCTCAGGATAATTTACCCAATGGAGTCGATAAACCATCAATACTAATACTATTCTTCTGCTGTTGATAGTCTCGAATTCCCTCTTCCCCTTTTTTACTTGCCCAATTTACTAAAATATCTCGTTGACCAACATATTCATAAAGCGGTACACCAAAACCACAAGAAGTTTGCACACGATCAATATCAGCGACAATAATTTGACGAGTTCCAGCAATTTGCGGAAACAAAGAATATAAAGAATTCCAATCAGATGAATTCGGTAAAACAGTGTATCCATGACCGTAAAGACGCAGGATACTTGGCGTTGCTTGAAAAGCGCAAAACATGAAAGTAATCCGGCCATTTTCCTGTAAATGTGCCGAAGTTTCATTACCACTACCGGTTACATCCAAATAACCCACCCGATGAGGAGAAAGAATGCGAAAACTTTCCAGCCCTTTAGGAGAAAGATTAACATGACCTGTAGAACTCAAAGGTGCAGTAGCAACAAAAAAAAGGTGTTGAGCAGCAATAAACTCTTGCAATTCTTCAGTGATACAATCAAAAAGTTTAGCCATAGACTCTCTCATCATGACTCATAACCAAACCCCATTCTACATCTGTGATTGAGTCCTTACAACTCTCATTCTCTCTGCGTCTACTGCGTGAAACAAATCAGCCCCTAAAAACAAAGGTGATTCACTCCTCAACCTTTCAACCTCCACCCACACAGCAAATCAACAGCGAAATCGCCCACCGCGCTGGTGTAGAAATTTACGTACTGCGCCTTGACCTGATGCATCCGTGGGTGAACGGTAACAAATGGTTTAAGCTGAAGTACAACCTCCTACAAGCCAAGCAGCAAAATTTCACAACTTTACTGACCTTTGGCGGTGCTTATTCTAACCATATCTTTGCCACAGCCGCCGCCGGCAATCTTTTTGGTTTAAGTACCATCGGCGTAATTCGTGGCGAACAGAGACTACCCCTAAACCCCACATTGAGTTTTGCAGTTCAGCAGGGTATGCAGCTTGTGTACCTTGACCGCCAAACCTATCGACAACGCCACACAATCACCCTACAGCAAGACTTGCAGCAACGCTTCGGTGAGGTATTTGTGATTCCTGAAGGTGGCAGTAATCTTAATGGTGTGCGTGGTTGCACTGAAATTATGGCAGAATTAGGAGCATTTAATACTATATGTTTAGCCTGTGGGACAGGTACTACTCTAGCTGGTATCGCACTTTCATTACATCAAAACCAGCGAGTTATCGGCTTTCCGGTGTTAAAAGGTGGGGAATTTCTGACACAAGAAATTGACAGCCTGCTGACAAATTACCTCAAATCAGGTCTGCCTACACCCTCAGACTCAGCCGCACCCTGGGAACTGGTGTGTGATTATCACATGGGCGGCTATGCTAAGGTCAACGATGAGCTGCGATTGTTCAGCCAGCAATTCCAACAGCAACATGACATACCTCTTGATTACGTGTATACCGCAAAAATGTTTTATGGTGTGATGGATTTGCTACAGCAGGGATTCTTTCCCAGAGGCGATCGCCTGCTGTTGATACATACCGGTGGCTTGCAGGGCAATGTTGGTATGGAGTCAAGGCTCAAGGCTAGTAGTCTGTCCCATTAATTTTGATGGTTACATAGTCAGCACTTTAGTGCTTCAAAATTAAGCAGCACTGTCTTTTTTACTATTGAACCACTTGTCATACAGGTCTTGATAGATACCCTTTTCTTTCAAAGTCAGCAGCGCACTATTGATGCGTTTGCGGTAGGGACTGTTATTAGGCAAAACAATACCATAGTTCTCTTCGTGGAACATACTGCCAACCACCTCTACTTTACCTTTGCCAGCATTGGCGGCGTAGTAAAGCAGGTACTGGTGCATCAAACACTACAGCTTCAGCTTTTTTTGTCAGTAAAGCATCGTAAGCTTGCTCAATTTTCGGGACTTCTAATACCTGAAGTTTCTTGTCACGCAGATATTCTGCGACTGTGCTACCAGCGGTTGTCACTACCAACTTACCAGGGAAATCGTCTAAACCCCTGATATCTCCCTGAAGCTGTTGCACCGTCAATGAGGTGGTAATGGTAGCTGTAAAGTAAGCAACAAAAAGCACGCCAATAAACATCCAAATGACTGCTATCAGGCGTCCCATAGCCCCCTTTGGCATCTCATCAGCTTGGGTGGCTAGGGTGGCAGCAGCCCACCAACAGGCTTTAAAAATGCCCGGAAAGTATGATTTAGGAATTATTCCGTCTGGGTGACTGCGCTCAAAACACCAAACAATGTGGCCGGCGATGACAATTAGCCCCACAGCAATCCCAATTACTTGCAAGATAGTAGCGGAGAAAAACATCTGTAGTAAATTGGGGAAGGCATTACTGCTTTTCTTTTGCGTTGGTATCAAAATCTGCAACCCCGATGCAAACATGGGGAAGGAGAAATCAAATTTTTGCTCTCGTTCGGCGGTGATGGAAATAGCTGCAATCCCTAAGTTTGTCTGACTTTGCTCCACAGCAGATAGCAAATCCACTACTGTTGGATGCACAATAAAGTTAGATGAAACCCCAATTTCATTGGCAATATTACGCCAAAGGTCAATACTAAATCCCGATAATTCGCCTTTATCTTGAATTACGAAGGGTGGAATAACTCGTGTCCCTATTTGCATTAATGGCTTTGATGGCTGTTGTTGACTCACCCCTGGGGACTGCAGCAGCAACAGCACCAGCATCAAGCTGACTACACCTAGCAAGATATGCAGTAGTGAGAAACGCCTGCTTTGATGTTTTTTGTAAAAAAAATAACAGTTAGCGAACAGTGTTGTCACTCTGGCAATGATTTGGCAAAATGCACTAGCAAGCACGGCTATCATAGAAATTTGTTTTGTGGTCGTATCAAATAGTACTCCACAAAAAATGATTATGGTGGAAATTTACTCAGGTTTTTTCCCAATCAACAGCGCTAGTTCCAACCACTTCCAGGAAGGTGTAGGGGCACGGCACTGCCGTGCCCCTAGGAGTGTACCTTACTAGGTCGGGAAACGCTATGCTATTCCAGTTTGCCATTGAACTTCACTCTCATACAAGCGGTGTCGGTAAAATCATACAATTACTATTAGCATCTTGTCCCCTTCCAGTTCAAATTACAGCGATTTTCAGGTAAATGAACCACATTTTTATATCTCACGCATTCGCGTAGCGTCCCGTAGGGAAGGCGCATTCGCGAAGCGTTCTCGAAGAGTAGGCGCATTCGCGTAGCGTCTCGTAGAGAAGGAACAAAGAAATACAGATATCAGCTTGTGGTCTAAATACCTGAAAACTGCTGTAACTTACAATTTAAGATTGAAGTACGACATACTTACCAAATTTTATGAGGTAATTAATATGGTTTTACAAACTGAAAAACACTATTATACTCCAGAAGAATATCTGGAATTAGAAGCAAAGGCTGAATATAAAAGTGAATACAGAGATGGAGCAATTATTCCCATGAGCGGGGGCACAACCAATCACAATAAAATTGCTGGGAATTTTTATAAGAAATTCCCTCTGAAAATCAATAGTCAAGATTATGAGATATACATTGGCGATGTTAAATTATGGATACCTCGTTATCGACTCTACACTTATCCTGATGTTATGGTCATCAAAGGCCAGCCTGTATACGAGGGAACTGGAAAAACAACAATTATTAATACTTTATTAATTGTTGAAGTCTTATCAAATTCAACTAAAAACTATGACAAAACCGATAAATTTAAATATTATCGTTCAATTTCTGAATTACAGGAATATATAATGATTGACCAGTATAGTTTTGCTGTTGAACAATATGTCAAACAAGCAGCCGGACAATGGATTTTTCGGGAATATGAAGGAGAAAAAGCCATTTTAGGATTAGATTCTCTCGATTTTCAAATTTCCTTGGGTGATATTTATGCGCGGGTGAATTTTGAGTTAAGTCAGGAATAATGAATACGATATACTGTAGGATGCGTCAGTAAAAGAGTTCACAAATGTATTCCTAATAACTAGGACTGACGCACCCTACAACTTGCTAATTTAGCAACGCCAAAATTAGGCATGTAGGTTAGCTTGTTCTTGTAACCACGGATCTACAGGTTGTCCATCTTTGCGCCGTAACTCTATTTCTACTGCAATCACTTCTTTGGAACCTGGAGGAGCGGGTTTTTTATGGAAAATAATATCGTATTCCTCTGGATTATGATTGCGTTCTTTTAACCATTCCTGCACTTTGGTGGTGGCAAAAAATGATTGTCCTTGTTCAAACATGCGGGTAATCTGCATTTGTAGAGTATAGGGATTTATGCGACCCATTTTTTTACCGCCTTTGTAAAGTAATTTAAAGATAGAGTCTCGTCATACTCTATGTTATACCTAGTTATAGCTAGTGCTGTGGGGTAAGGTGGGTAAATCGCAGAATTAAATAACAGATAAATTACTATTGGTATTTGCTTAAGTCAACCTTAACCATTCACATCCCCCTTGTCAGCAACCCATTAATAAGCAGTAGGAATACATAGGTAAATAGCAGAAGTGTTGATTGCCACCGATAAAAATTAGTGGATTTCAAAAATCAAATAGTATCCCTATAGTTTTAATTGTTGATTGCAACTGATAAAAATGCGTAGTGTGTTAAATGCTTGCTAGTCACAACGCTCATAATTTCTTGTTAAGCTAATTTAGAGTCACCATCAATAAATTCATTTAATTTATTTCCGAAAAATTTGTTACTTTGGTCATGTGGGAACTTGGTTTACTAGTGACTTTGGTCATACACCAAATTGGACGATTTTATCGGATAATTACTAATATGAATTTATACTAAAATATTCTAATCAGGTCATGTTTACCGATAAAAAAAAGAGTAGTTATGACAATGGATGCATCGAACCCTGTAAATTCATCAGCTTTGATTCCCGAAGTAAAAAGAAGCAAAGGTAGGATTCGATGGCTATTCTGGCTTCTGTGCCTTGTGTTTTTGGGTGGAATCGGCTACGTGATTTATTACCAAGTAACTGTCGCTCCAACCCAACACGCCAGACGCCGCGTTCTCACAAGGCCTGTAGAAAGACGGACTTTAACAATTACAGTTTCAGCAAATGGAACGGTAACACCAGAGCGGCTAATTAACGTCAGCCCAAAAAATTCAGGTATCTTGAAAAGACTACTAGTCAAAGAAGGAGATCTCGTCAAACAAGGGCAGATTTTAGCTTATATGGATGATTCTAACCTGGTGGGGCAACTCACCTCTGCTCAAGGACAACTGGCACAGGCTGAAGCAAATTTACAAAAAGCACAAAGAGGGAATCGTCCTCAGGATATTGCTCAAGCACAGGGAGTATTAGACGAAGCTGAAGCGAATCTACAAAAAGCACAAAGAGGGAATCGCTCTCAGGATATTGGCCAAGCACAGGCCACTTTACAAAGCAGTCAAGCTGCTTTAAGTAAAGCCGTAGACAATTTCCTCCGCAATCAGCAACTTTACAATGCAGGTGGCCTTTCCCTTCAGGTTTTAAATCAAAGTCGTGCAGATCGTGACAGCGCCCAAGCCGAAGTCATGAGAACACAGCAAGCCCTAGCTTTACAAAAAGCGGGATCACGCTTAGAAGACATTCAGCAAGCCAGGGCTGTAGTCAAACAGAAGCAGCAAGCATTAGAACTTTTAAAAGCAGGAACCCGCCAAGAAGATATAGACATAGCACGCGCCCAGGTAACATCTGCTCGCGGTTCGCTCCAAAGTATCCAAGCCCAAATCAATGACACGATCATTCGCGCACCTTTTGATGGTTTAGTGACAAAGAAATATGCCGATCCAGGGGCTTTTGTGACGCCCACAACAGCAAGTAGTGATGTATCTTCTGCAACTTCTTCTTCGATTTTGGCTCTAGCTTCTACAAATGAGGTGATAGCCGATTTAGCTGAAACTAATATTCCCAAAATCAGCATTGGTCAAAAAGTGACAATTGATGCAGATGCTTACCCAGATGAAACCTTTGAAGGTAAAGTTAAGCGAATTGCAGCTCAATCTGTAGTCACACAAAATGTGACCAGTTTTGAAGTGAGATTATCAATCTCAGATCCGCAAAGGTTACTGCGGCCTGGGATGAATGTGACCACAAATTTCCAAATAGGTCAATTGAAGAATGCGCTGGTGGTGCCAACCGCAGCCGTTGTCCGCCGAGAAAATTCTACAGGTGTGTTTGTGGCAGGAGAGAATAATCAACCTGTATTTACTCGGATAGAGACTGGAGCTACTGTAGATAAATTTACCGAAGTTGAGTCAGGGTTGACAGGAAATGAAAGAGTATTGCTCAGTTTCCCACCAGGGTCAAGACCGCAATCAACACCACGAGGGGGATTTTTTCCTGGTCTAGGCGGTGGTGGCGGCGGTGGCGGTGGCGGTGGACGTCATGGCGGTCGTTCTTAAGGCGGTGGTTTTACTTAAGTCTTAGGTTCACCAGCACCGATCAAAATATATCTTTCCCCAGCCCAGAATAATAGATAGAAACAAAATATCTTCAAATATCAGGAGATGAGATTATGCAGATGGAAGTAGTAGAATTTCAAGGTATTGTCAAAGATGGTGTAATTCAAATTCCTGAAATTTATAAAGGAGAACTAGATGGAGAGTCTGTCAAAGTAATTGTTATGAAAAAAGTTAGAAAAACAGCAGCAGTAGATATTATTGCTGAACTCATGGAGCATCCGGTGGAGTTTGAATGGCTCCTTTGAACCGAGAAGAGATTTATGACCGCAATTCATGAGAATGGCTATTTTCTGGATTCTAATATCTGGAGTTTTAGGGCATGGGGCATGGCAATGGCAAAGATTCACCAATGCCCAATGCCCACTGTACGATTATTTTAGCAACGGAGTTGTGCCATTACCGTTAGTTGACGCATTCGCAATTGCAGCTTGAGTAGGTTGAGTAGTAATAACCGCTACAACTGGAGTAACTTTTGAACTAGATTGTTTAGTTCGTTTTCGATTAGAGCCGCCAGCCTTAGAATACTCTACACTGTTTCTGCCGTAGACAGTTGCAACTCCACTTAGCATTCGTTCAGACATTTCCGAGAGGGCTTTATCCATCTGGGTGATTGTTTTACGCGATTCTTCAAGATTGGACACCAGCGTATTATGCGCTTCTAGTACAGCACGGGTAGAGTTGATTAGGTGGTTGTAGGCTTCAATACTTAACCCATGTCCTAAATCTAGATTTTCATCAATGGATTTAAGCAAGGCAAGACGAAGTTGGGCTTTGTCAACAGCAGCAGAACCACGAGTTCTTAAAGACATGAGATATCCTTTTTTTTTATAATTCCTTTTTCAACATAATGGAGTATCCTTCTAAAGGTTGGTTGAGAGCGATGCCTACGGCGGTAAACTACGCTACATCGATACATAATTGGTTAAGGACAGCATAAAAAATCCAAGTAGCAAAGATTTGGATTTGTACGCCATTAGTGTCTCCTACCCAGATATAAGCTAAACCCAAAAACTGAGAATCGCTATAGTCTTATGTAACGGCAGTACGGCGCACCTTACCTACCGTAATGAGAACATCTGTGAGCATGTCTAGTGCCACATGTTTAGCAGGACAGATGCGCCCGGCGCTGCGATCGCCAACCGAGTGAAAGCCCATGTGGAAGGGGCAGAGGTTCTCTCGCTTGGCGTTAAACTCATAGACTGTCGAACCCCAGAAACTCTCATCTAGTAACCCTAAACTCATGGGGATCAGCACCTTAGTTCCTGCGGGGAAAGTGCGCTCTTTATCTGCCAAAGAAACTGTGAAGGGTTCGTTGGCGATGCGGTGTGAGGCGCTGACAGGTGCCCAGAGTCGGCCGCACTCCAGTAGGTAGAGACGCACGGATTCTCGATTATCTAAGTCGAGAGTGTCCCAATAAAGGGTCAGATCTATGTTTGATGTCTGTTTGTTCTTGTAAACAGGGAGAGGACGGTAGCCCATTGCAGTGTAAGCAAGGTGCAGTGGCCCTTGCATTCCGGCAATACCCATAATCGCTGTCATCAGCTTTGCCAATTCTCGCCGAGTCATGTTATGTTCTTCGCTGAAGTTCAGCTCAAAGTTGGCGAGGGACGGCGAATTTTCATAGATAGTTGCTGCTTGCTCAATCAAATCAGGCAAATCTTTGTGTCCCAGTAAGTTCAGTTGCTGCAAAAGACTGCCAATGCCAGCAAAGTAGTGCAAAACGCTGTTGCGTGTGTAGTGTAAAGTTGTCAAAAGGTTTATCGACGCTTCATCGTCGGGATCTATGCCAAATATCACATAGTGCAAATACCGAACTAGAAACCTGAGTAAACCCCGTTTGTCACTGGTGAAAAATTCTTCGCCCATACCGTGAGGCATTGCCACGTAATCTGCTGCTAACTGATCAAGCAACCGTTTAGCGATCGCATCCTGCTGACGCTGTGTCGTGGTATCGTTAAAGAGATATTTCTGGAGACATTTTTTGAATGCTTCGTGGTCGCCGTTACCACCTGCTTCCTGATCTGACAAGGAAAGGAGAAAAAGGTTTCTGCCGCCAACATCTTGGTTAGGTGAGTGATTCGAGTCGAGCACGCTGGTACCGAGTCGCCATGTCCGTGCCTGTGGTGAAGTGAGTGCTGTTTCCAGGGTATGGAAATCTCCCAACACTACCTGTCCAGCGCAGCAGAAGTTGCTACCCAGGGAAAGCCTCTTCGCATCCAAGTACGTCGGTTCATTGGCAATGAGTCCCTCGACGAATGTAATGATGGGCAAGAGTGTTTTGCTCAAGATCTCATTCGGGTTTTCTAAAGCCCATGCCTGAAAATTACTGAGTGCAGAGTTAATAGGCAATGAGAAGACAGTATCTAAAATTAATGACAAGCCGCTATCTAAATTTTTATTCATTGGATTATGCAATCTCCAACAGCAAGATGATGTTTTTTGATTCTCCCAATTTCATCATATATTCCAGTCAGTGCTACGTATGTAACGTATCTTGTCCAGTGGTTACTGAGTTGATCCCACTGTCGTTGTGCGGCTGATTGCCAATCAAAAACTCCACCCACCCAACAATCAGCTCACAGCAGACGCTCGTACCTCTCTACGAGACGCGGCGCTATCCTCAGGAGATGGAGTTTTTGATTTTTTGGGCTGACAGCAATTTTCAGTTGATTGAACCACATATAACCCAATACATTGTAGGGGCACGGCAGTGCCGTGCCCCTACCCCGTGGTCTATTTACGTGAAAACTGCGGTAATTCTTCAGGGGAAGGTACTCGTATAATCCCTTACCGAATCAGTGTAGATAGTTCATACTCGCTTTGCTTCATTATTACGGAGAATTTCTGTGGCTTTTTGGGCTGACAGCGGTCGGTAGAATAGGAAACCTTGTACATCCTCACAGTCAATAGATCTCAAGAATTCCAGTTCTTCTGGCTTTTCTACACCTTCGGCGGTCAGTTTCATCCCCAAACTTTGCCCTAAAGTCACTATTGCTTTGATAATATGAGCTACTTTGCTATTGCTCGTCAATTCTTGGATAAAAGACTTATCGATTTTCAGATGCTGGAGTGGTAACATTTGTAAGCGAGAGAGGGAAGAATGACCAGTGCCAAAGTCATCAATCGAGATGTGAATACCCATTTTTTTGAGATTCTGCAACACAGTTGTGGTGAACTCTAGATCCTCAATGGCGGTGCTTTCTGTAATTTCTAACTCTAAATACTTCGGATCTAGCCCTGTCTCTTGTAAAATATTCGTCAAAGTTTCCACTAATTGGGGTTGGCGAAACTGCTTGAGAGAGAGATTGACAGCAATAATGCGTGGAGGAAATCCTGCATCTTGCCAAGCTTTATTCTGGCTACAAGCAGTCCGTAATACCCATTCGCCGATCTCAACAATTAATCCACTTTCCTCAGCCAGGGGAATAAAGACTGTGGGGGCTACTAGTCCCATCTCAGGGTGTTGCCAGCGCAACAGGGCTTCCATACCAGTAATTTCTCCACTGATGATGTTGACCCGAGGTTGGTAGTACAGCTTTAATTCTTCCCGTTCTAGGGCATAACGTAAGCTTTTCTCTAAAGTTAGGATTTCCGGAGTTTTGGGACTCAGGGAACTGGTGTAGAACTGGAAGTTATTCCTGCCGGCGTCCTTGGCATAATATAAAGCGGCATCGGCGTGCTGGATTAGGGTTTCGATATCAGGACTAGTGTCACTGAACATAGCGATCCCCAGGCTTGCAGTTACATAAAGTTCATGGCCATCGAGATAAAAGGGGTCTTCTAAAGCTTTGATAATTCTCCAAGCTACCTGGATTACTTCGTCAATATGATTGACTTGGGGTAGTAGGATTGTAAACTCATCACCCCCCCAACGGGCAACGGTATCTCCACTTCTGAGAGCATCTCTCAATCTTTGGGCTACAGTTTGTAATAATTTATCTCCCAAGGTGTGTCCTAAAGTGTCATTGATGACTTTGAAGCGATCTAAGTCGAGGAACATTACAGCTAAACTTTCTTCACTCCGAACCGCGTTGGGCAAGGCTTTAGCTAGCAACTCGTAAAATAGGAGGCGATTGGGTAAACCAGTGAGTAGGTCATGAAGGGCTTGATAGCGAATTTTTTTCTCGACTTGCTGACGTTGCCAAGCAGCATTGATACTGGCAGCCATTGTCAAAAGGGTAGATTCTTCGTGTCTTATCAGTGACGCTCCTGTGAACAGTCTGCTAAACCCAGATAACCCCAAAAGGTGTTTTCCAAACACAGGGGTACAAGGAATAGAGATTTAATGCCGTCTTGGGTGAGAAGTTGCTGTTCGGTAACGGGAAATTCTCGCGTGAGTCCACTAATTGACTGTCCATTAGAGAGGGCTTTGTACCAACGGGCTAATCCAGAAGAGTTATAAGCCTGATTCTGCCAATGACTACGGGAAGTTTTCACGTGTGAGGGTGTCCATTCCAGCCACAAACTCATGGCTATCTCGCCTGTGGTGGGGTGTCCATGATTCTTAAAGAGGTAGACGTGATCCACCAGGGCAGCTTCACCCAGCACCGCCAGAGCTTTCTCAATGCCTTTCTCGTAGTTCATTTCCGTCAGCAAATAATTTGCGGCTTCGGCGACTGCTTGTAGTAGGCGATCGCGCTGGCGGAGTTCGGCAACAGCTTGTTTTTGCTCTGTAATATCCCTAATAATAAATGTTCTAATTAAATCACTTTCAGGGAGATAATGAACGGATTGTTCAAAAACTTCATTACCCACTTCCACTTCGCGAACAAAAGAGTTTTCTCCTCGATGCTCAATTGCTGTCAGTAGTCCTGCTAAAATTGGATGATGCTTGCCGATTTCCCGCAGTTTGGGAAACTTCAAAGAAGCCGCCGGATTGAGATAAATAACTGTTCCCTCTATATCCATTTCGATAATTGGATTAGGTATCAGTTCTGGGAAGGATGCTAGATGAGCTAGGGCGCTCTCACTCGCTCCTTCTAAGTTAGGATCGGCGGCTACTAGGGTTTCAAAGGGATTGACCGGATTTGCTTGCTCTAACAGGAATATAGACAGGTCTTCAACTTCAAAAGATTGAGAAAATATTTGTTCTGAAAGGTTGGAAATAGCATAGTATTTAGCATAAACCTGATTATTTCCAAAGTTAATCACATCGCCATGCTGGAGGTTATGATAAAAACATTTAGTACCATTAACGAATAAGCCATTAGTAACTTTTTTTGCCTTTGAAGTTACCATCAATAATCCTAAAGCCATATCGCTCACTGTCTGGAAGCGTTACCCGCAATAAAATGGCATGTTGTCTTGATACTGACCGGGAACGCAGTACAATAGCATTACTTACATCCCGTCCGAGAGAATAAGTAGCCTCTTGTAGGGGGATAGTTCGCTGTCCTTGCTGGTCGTGAATGACCAATAGATGGCGTATTTTTTCCCGCTCATTTTCTGGCATACTTTTTCCTCATATTCTCATTTCTTTGGGTCTGGGTTTGAAAAATGCTATTCCCATAATTCCTGATCAAATAATTACTAATTCGTAATTCGTAATACTCGCCTCCGGCGAGAAGCAAGCTACGTAATTCGTAATTAGGAATCATAGCCGTTTTTCAACTCACTCAGGAAATTGGACAACTTTGACCTTTTGGTCAAGGTTATCCACTTTTTTTTGGATTTAATACCTAACCTAGAATAGAATCAAACGGCTGATATATTACATAGTATATTTGCGGATTTTTTGTTTCAGTTTGGATAAAGGAGAGGAAGCTAAAGCCCATATTTAATCAGGGGATACACAGAGATTTATGATTACTTGATAAATCGCGCAAATTTTTGCCAGAAAAAAGTTTTTTTTCAGAATCTAGGGATTTGCAACTGAGTCAATAGTCAAGTACGATAATTGATAGTTTAAAAATCAGCAAAAATTAGCCATAATTTCAGTTATAACCGAGAATTTAAAAAGGATTATAAAGTAAAGAAAAATACAGTCCATTTTCTTGCCATGTATTGTCCTTGGAGTTAACAGATACTAAAGGAATACCCCAGTCAAGACGAGCAGTGAAGCGATCGCCCTGTGTCCAGCGCAAACCAAGACCAACAGATGCTAAGGTGTTAGGGTCGGGATTATTTTGTTGAGAACTATTCCAGCCGACGCCAAAATCAACAAAGGGCGCCAATTTTAACATGCTATTTATATTGGGTAAGCGGAGAACTGGTATTTGAACTTCGGCTGAGACAACAGCACCGTTATCTGTGAGTAGGAAATCTTGACGGTAGCCCCGAACACTGTCTAAACCACCTAAGCCTATCTGTTCTAAAGGGAGAAGCGATCTGGATGCCAGTTGTGTATTTGCACGGAGTAACAGCAAGGTATCAGGAGCTAAAAGACGTACCCATTGTGCTTGACCCTGCCAAGCAAAAAAGCGGCTATCGGGACCTGTTTGATTAATTGTCGCATTAAACGCACCTATACCCAAGTTAAATTGCGATCGCAGGGCGATAACTTCACGACTGTTACGAGTAGTCCATTCTTGAAAAAATCGCAACGCAGATATGCGCGTGCGGCCATTTTCATCGGCTCCTAGTGAGGGAAAAGGTAGTTGAACTCCTTCAATGTAGGTGGCTTGACTTTCGCGCCGAGAAGCTGTCAAGCCTACAGAAAATTCTTGGGTGGGAGTTTGGAATAATGGCTGGCGGTATGTTAGTTCGTAGTATTGAGAAGTCGATTGGATATCTAAAACATTAAAAGGATGTTCAATGACTGTGCTTGATGTAGTGCCAAAGTTGAAAGCGAGCGTCCCATTTTTGGCATTAATCGGTAATGTGTAGGTGGCATCCAAGGCATTACTACCATCGGTATTGGTGTAAGCTAAACTTAAACCATCTCCGAGTCCCAGTAAATTAGCTTCAGTTAATTGTAATCGGCGGCGGAAGCTACCAACACTAGGCGATCGCCCATTATCAAGAACGACTTGGCTACTAAAAGTTTTTGCCTCTTTAATTTCTACTTGTAACACACTCACCCCTGGACGAAACCCGACTGATAGTTCAGCAGAGAGGTTTTGAATCAACGGATTGAGTTGCAATAATTGTAGTGCTTCTAATAGACGCTCTCGATTTAGCGGCGCTGACGTTGCTATTGCTAGGCGACTACGCACATAATTGGGATTC
Organism: uncultured cyanobacterium; assembly: GCA_963772205.1. Classification (GTDB taxonomy): domain Bacteria; phylum Cyanobacteriota; class Cyanobacteriia; order Cyanobacteriales; family Nostocaceae; genus Gloeotrichia. The sequence continues at coordinate 18,951 of CAVYXS010000105.1, read as the reverse complement.
AGTCGTCGAGTACCACTTACCTGGATGTCTTCTAATTTACCTTCAATCACCTGAATTGTGATGACACCAGACTTAATAGTTTGCTGTGGAATATAAGCACCAGAAGTAATGTAACCTTTTTTGATGTATAAATTGGTAATTTGAGAACGAGCCTGGAAAACTTCCGCTAGGGAGATAGCTCTGTGGGTAAATTCAGCGGTAACTTGGGCTAATTCTTCAGGGCTGAAGACTGTGCTGCCAATAATATTAAACTTTTCGACAACGATAGTTTCTGGTAGGTTTTCAGGAAGCGGCTGTTGAGGTATGGAATTTGGGATGGGAGCGGGGAATAGTTCTGAGGGGGGAGGTAGTGGCTGTGGCGGTTTGGTTACGGGAGGAAGACTCGGTTGGGGTGGTTGTACATCCTGTGGCGGCGGGAGTTGTTCAGACAGGATAAAATTGCTATTGGCTAGTTGTGCAGGAGCAATAGCCTGTCCATTCACTGGTCTAGGAATGATACTGCCGAGCAAGATAAATATACTTAAATGTAACCAAGAGAATACAAGCTTGTGACGAGATTGATCATTCATGACGCGGGTTTGACTTTTACCAGTAACTATGGTATATAGCAGGAATTGCTTCGGCTGTGAAAATCATGCCTATTGGCAGCGATTATCCACACCTAAGTTTCTACTATAGGCGCTGGTATGCGGATGGCGTTGACTCTGCTAGCTAGATTAGACTATATTAGGCGTTTTTCACAAATGTTTGGCGAATTTATATGGGAATTGCTCCACTTTGGAAATCAAAGTGGAGCAAATTGGTTATGTAGGTAGTTTATGACGGTGAATGAAGAATCCCCCGACTTTCCGAACAAGTGAGCGTTCGCGTAGCGTGTCGTTAGACAATGCGATACTTGTTCAGTCGGGGGAGTGTCAACCCTATAGAGTCAGTCTATGCTGGAGGGTGCATCCTCTGACGGTGAAGGTTTAAGCGTTAATGATACTGATGATCTACCAAATTTTTCCGAATATCTACAGATGAATCATGTTTCAGTTACAGCCCTCAGCCCGGAGTTAGACGCGGGAGTAACGGAAATAAATCCTGACTAGGCGTAGCCAGCGTAACCACATTAGTGCGGGTTGCTCAAAGAATGTGAAAATATCGCCAAAACCCTGATTAGGTTTTTGGTGGTGTAGCCAATGTTGCTCAGGAGTTGTGATGAATAGAAATTGACACAAAACACTTATGGGTTTTGGAGTTTGCCAATCCAAGACACTTATGTGTCGCCACCATACATGAAATTGACCCAAAAGTAGTCCAATAATGACGCCGATGGGAGAAAAAGACCACAGAACTATTGCCATTAATACATAAGGCAAAGCACCCAGAATACCATCTAATAGAACTTGGGGATTTAAGGTCAAAATAGCGTAGTGACGGAAGTCTTTTTTCCAAGTGTGGTGTGTTTTTAGGTGGAGGCTACCAAAAACATGTTCAGGTACGTGGTAAATGAAGGTTGAAAGGAAGTCGCCAAAAAACAGTAATAACCAAGTAACAGCGATAGCCTCAAGCATTTGTACTCCTCAAGCTTAGTAAAAAAACTCCAAAGAAAAAAATGCATATATCATGCTTTGGGTGTAGATGCTGCGGAAACTTATTTCCAGATGACAGTAGCCAAAACAACGGGTAAAAACCGATTTTTAGGATTTTCTTGGCAAAATTCTGTCTAGGAAAGCTCTTTAAATTAGTATACTCCGATGTTTCGCATCTATGTATATTGTGAATTTATTTCATAATTTTTTTGCCCAGAATTTACTGAATTTGGGCAGTTGCAGTTTCATGAATTTACAATCCTTAACGCATTGAACAGCAACTTATAAGAGCCGCTAATTTGAATTTTGGCTCTGGGTTGATGGAATTGATACATCTAAACCCCAATCAAATTTTGTATTTTAGCATAGTGACTTTACAATCTTCTGATTAAGGCTGACGGCATTAGCAAAGATTGAGTTAAAACTGGTACAAATTTAGGTTAAGATATTTTGGGGAGTTTTTCACCGTAGAGTTGCGGGGAATTTTTCCTAGGTAGTCTCGCTCACGCGGGCAAGATGCCCGCACTACAGTCCATCAATATCCAAGTTGATAGAGTACTAGTAGTCTGTCAAGTTGGAATTGATGGGTAAATAATTCCGTAGTCAGGACTTTAGTGCTGGTAAAATCAGGACTAAAGTCCTGACTACGTTCGCAAAGCTTGTCGTAGACAGAAGCTGCGCGTAGCTTGCTTAAGAGGAGGGATCATCGGGAAGAACGCTGGGATGAGGCTAGCGTTCACGATTTTCGCGGGACTTATGGTGATTATGTGTTGGGTAAAGTGTCTAAAGTTTTTCCAGAGTTACAGCCGGCGGTTTTATGAGATTTTTGCTAGATCATTTCCTGTGCTGCTAGACGACAATTATTCAGAAGATAGTCAAGTTCTTGAACAACTGTTAAAGGATTTTTACCACGAAATATGGCAGCTAAGACAGCTTCGTGGGGATTTCTACCTGTTCGTTTGATGGTAGCGATCGCATCTTGATTTGAGAATCCCCGAAAACTCACTAACCATGCGGCTAGTACATGGCCAGTACGTCCAATACCACCAGCGCAGTGTACAACTATCTTCTCATTTTGTTTGTCTGCTGCTCTTAAAAAAGGCAGGATTGTCTGTGTGAGTGTTTCTAAATCAGATAGATGAAAATCTTCAATTGGTGCCCAACAAACTTGCTGAATACCAAATGTAAAAATTCTCTATCTAGCAGTCCTAAATGATTTGCTAAACAGCATAGAAGCTGTTGACTGTGGGCGCACTGGAGAAAAAAGGGGTTTAATTGTCTGTAAATGTTAGAAAAATACTCAAAGCGGGAATGCTAGAAGTATCTTTTCAGATTAATTACGCTGACATACTATGGACGCCCAACGCACTGCTTTGCTATTGATTGGTTTCCAAAATGACTACTTTGCACCTGATGGTATTCTGCATAATATCATTGAAAAATCGTCCAAAGCTAGCAAAGTTCTGGAAAATACAGTTAAACTTTTGCAATATTTGGTACAAACTCCGGTTTTGATCATGACAACGCCAATTTTTTTTACACCCGATTATGAGGAACTAGTTGAACCCGTTGGTATTCTCAAAACCATCAAGGAAGTTGGGGCTTTTCAAGCTGGTACAAAGGGATCACAAATGATTGATGAATTGCTACCGTTTCGCAGTAGAATCCTGGAAGTTCCTGGAAAACGCGGCTTTAATGCTTTCATCAATACCAACTTAGACAAAATTCTCCAGCAAAAGCAAATTAACCATGTAGTTCTAGCTGGTGCAGTCACTTCAGTCTGTATTGACTCAACAGGTCGCTCGGCTCATGAGCAAGGCTATCAGGTTTCGATTCTCTCCGATTGTACCTCTGCTCGCACGGTGTTTGAGCAAGAATTTTACTTAACGAATATTTTTCCCCTGTACGCCGATACCATTAGCTACACTAAACTACTTCAGTCATTAGATCTATTGCAAAAGTCCCCTAACACATAATACGGTTGGGGGAGACTTTGACGGGGAGGGGTTCTTTGATTTGATTTATGCAAGAGATTCATTGACAATTGAAGCACAATGCCAGAAACAGATTTAAACAACGAATTGCATACTCAGATTCAATATCGTTTGATGGAGAATTTGTCTCAGTCAGAGCGGCGTTATCGTGAATTGGTCGATAATCTACGGGAGATTGTTTTTAATTGCGATCGCTTGGGTAATGTAAACTTTCTCAACCAAGCCTGGACAAATACTCTCGGTTATCCAGTTGCAGATATTATCGGCAGTTCTCTTGGTGACTTTATTGACCCAGATGATCGTCACTTGTGGCCAGAAATTTTACAAAAATTAAATAATGGAGTAGAGGTTTATCAAGAACTGCCTTTTTGCCATCAAACTGGTGTGATTGTATGGCTAGAATTGTCTGCAAAAGTTAACAGTGAAGCAACATTTTCTGGCTCATTAATGAATATTACTGATCGTAAACAAGTGGAGGTATTATTAAGGCAAACAAATGAAGAACTGGAAGCTAGAGTAGAGCAAAGAACTGCAGAATTAATTCAAACTAACCAAGAGCTAACAGTCACGCTTCAGCAACTCAAACAGACTCAGACTCAATTGGTGCAAACTGAAAAAATGTCTAGTCTAGGACAATTAGTTGCAGGAATAGCTCATGAAATTAACAACCCAGTTAACTTTATCCACGGTAATTTGACCTATTTAGATGAGTATATAGAAGTCATTTTACAAATTTTGCAACTCTATCAGCAAAACTATCCCAATCCTTCACCAGATATTCAAGCAGTAATTAAAGATTTTGACCTTGATTTTGTGCAAAAAGACCTAATCAAGCTGCTCAAATCAATGAAAATTGGCACTAATCGGATTACAGAGACTGTGCTATTGTTGCGAAATTTTTCGCGATTGGATGAAGCAGAAATTAAAAATGTTGATATTCATGAAGGTATCGATAACACACTCACAATTTTGCGCCACCGCTTCAAAGCTAAGTCACGAAAGCCAATAATTAAGGTAATCAAGAATTATGCAGGGATTCCACTGTTAGAGTGCTATCCTGCACACCTCAATCAAGTATTTATGAATATTATTAATAATGCTATTGATGCTTTAAATGAAGCAATTATTTACCAATCTGCTCGTCTGATTACTGATGCTCAACAGTTCGTCCCTAAAATTTGGATAAGTACTGAAATTATTGATAGTAGCTTGCTCCAAATTAGCATTCGAGACAATGGATTGGGCATCCCAGAATCTATACATACTAAAATATTTGATCCGTTCTTTACAACCAAGCCTGTTGGTAAAGGAAGTGGACTTGGTTTATCGATTAGCTATCAGATTGTCGTAGAGATGCATCAAGGAACTTTAACATATACCTCGGAACTAAATCAAGGAACAGAGTTCTGTATCAAAATTCCTATCAAAATTGATCCCACTACATCAGCGGTGTAGGGGCACGGCATTGCCGTGCCCGTACGGGTGTACCTTACTAGGGCGAGAAAGGCTATAGCGTTTTTAAACGCAGAGGGGCGCTGAGTATGACCAATTTTACTCAACTTGATTTAGAATTAGATGATTCAAGGCATCAATCAGGCGATCGCTCTGGATTGGTATAATGTCTTTACCATGCATCACATCCTGAACAATATGAAAATGCACCAATGACCCAAACAGAATCGTCGCTACTGCTTCTGGATCTTTGATCTTGAGTTCAGGATGACTAGCCAAATATTGACTCAAAGTCTCTAGCACTGGTTTCATCATCGCCCGTACACAAATCTGCGCTAATTCTGGAAACCTACCAGACTCCCCAATTAACACGCGCATAAATGCACAATGTTCTTGATCTGTAACCATCTGGTGTAATGCTTTGGTTCCTAACTCGCGCAGTACGGTTGCTGGTTCTCCCTTGGGGGGTTCTGTCCCAAAGATTATTTTAAACTTTTTGCGTGCCAGTTGCTCTATCAGTTCTTTAAAAAGTCCTTCTTTATCTTGAAACTTGCTGTAGACTGTCGCTTTAGAAACACCTGCAGCTAAGGCTATTTTATCCATACTTGTCCCCGCATAGCCATGTTTGAGAAACTCCTGCATCGCTCCTTGCAGAATTTTCTCCACTTTATCAGCGGAATTATCTCGTTCTACTGCGTCAACTTTTAGGTGTGCCATTTATTAATCAACCTTTCTGATAAACATCTTATAGATAATTTCTGGGGGAGTGCTGAGTTATTTCTCAGTGGTGTCAACTTAACGCGAAACTCAAGCGCCAAGCAAGTTATATCAATTTAGTTGCTTTGCCCGATACACCCTCAACCCCACTCCCAGCCTCTCCCCGTACACGGGGAGAGGTGCCGGAGGCGGAGAGGGGTTTTGATTTTTGGGGCAAAGCGTTGATTTAGGAACTTCGAGCTTAAGTTGACACCAATGATGATTTCTCCCCTACCTATTGACTAAACTACTCCGTTTAGTTTAGCATAATTTTACTAGACGGTTTAGTTCAATTTTTCGCTGACAAGAGGGGAATAATATGGCGCAGAACTTCAATTTAGCAGGGTTATGGTCTTCCCAGACGTTGTTTAAATCGCCCACGGGCATAGTAATAATTACAGCTTTGGCAGCGATTGGAGTCAGTGTTTATACTGCAAATAATTTTCAAAATACTGCTAATCAAAAGCAATTAGCAGCAGTACCAATTCAGCCTGTAGCAAAAACCATAACAGCATTGGGAAGACTAGAACCCAACGGAGAGGTAATTAAACTGTCAGCGTCTACGACTGGAGACGGGAATCAGGTTAAGCAACTGTTGGTGAAAGAAGGCGATCGCGTCCAGCGAGGACAGATAATTGCAATTATGGATAGTCGCGATCGCCTCCAAGGGAGTTTGGATGAAGCTCAACAACAAGTCCAAGTAGCGAAATCGCGTCTGGCGCAGGTAAAAGCCGCGCCAAACAAGGAGAACTGGGGGCAAAACGTGCTACTGTCATCCGTCTACAGGCGGAACTAGAAGGAAGTAGGAGAACTCTACAAGCGACAATTAATCGCCTAGAAGCCGAACAGCAAGGACAAAAACAACAGCTAGAAGCCACAGTGGCGCGTGTCGCCGCCCAAAAGCGTAACGCCCAAGCGGATGTCCAACGCTACGAGAGTTTATATAAACAAGGGGCGATTTCCAGTCAAGAAGTTGATAGCAAGCGCTTAAATGCAGAAACTTCCACACAGCAGGTAATCGAAAGCCAAGCTACCCAGAAACGAACCATCGCTACCCTAGAGCAGCAAATTGACGAAGCCAAAGCCAACCGCGATAAAACCATCGCCACCCTAGAGCAGCAAATTAACGAAGCCAAAGCCACCCTCAACCAAACTGCAGAAGTTCGCCCTACAGATGTCACCAACGCCCAAGCAGAAGTAGACAGCGCCCAAGCTACCGTCAAGCGCACTCAAGCACAACTCAATCAAGCATATATTCGCGCACCCAAAGCCGGACAAATTCTCAAAATTAATACACGCGCCGGCGAAACCGTTGGTAATGACGGGATTGTGAATCTAGGTGAAACTGACCAAATGTATGCAGTGGCAGAAGTCTACCAAAGTGATATTAACAAAGTGCGACCGGGACAAAAGGTAAAAGTCAGCAGCGATTCCCTGGCTGTTGAATTACAAGGAACCGTTGATTGGATTGCGATGGAAGTCCAGCGCCAGAATATCATCAACAGTGACCCCTCGTCCAATCTTGACAACAGAATCGTCGAAGTTCATGTGCGACTGGATAAACCATCTAGTCAAAAAGCCAGTAAATTTACTAATTTGCAAATCAAGGCGGTAATTGAACTATGATCGGATTTATCCAGCAACTAGCGCGGCGAACCCCTTTAGGATGGCTGCAACTGAATCATGAAAAAAGTCGTCTTTTGGTAGCATTATCAGGTATTGCCTTTGCTGATTTGCTGATGTTCATGCAGCTAGGGTTTCAGTCAGCTTTGTTTGATAGTAACACCAAATTGCATAACAGTATGGATGCTGACATCTTTTTAATCAGTCCCCAAGCGCGGAACTTGGCAAATATGTCCACCTTTACCCGACGGCGATTATATCAAGCAATGGATGTCCAGGGGGTTAAATCTGCAACAGGATTGTATATCAACTTAACTGATTGGAAGAATCCCCAAACAGGTAAAAAAACAGCAGGACGTAGTTATGGGGTTTGATCCTGACAAGAAAATTTTTAACTTAGCAGAAGTCAACCACCAAATAGACGTTCTCAAATTACCAAATACAGTCCTGTTTGATCGCGCTTCTAGAGGAGATTATGAAAAAGCTTTCGCCAAAATTGACCAAGGAAAACCCGTCACCACAGAAATTGATCGCCAGACAATTACCATCAGCGGCTTATTTAAAGTCGGCGCTTCCTTCATCGCTGATGGTAGTTTAATTACCAGTGACCAAAGCTTTTTGCGGCTATTTCCCAGACGAGACGCCACCACTTTAAGTGTAGGTTTACTCAAGTTAAAACCAGGATACGACCCCAAACAAGTAACAACAGCTTTAAAATCTCAGTTAGGCGAAGATGTCAAAGTTTTGACCAAAGAAGAATTTATCGAATTTGAAAAATATTACTGGCAAACAAATACAGCCATCGGCTTTATTTTCAGCCTTGGTGTATCCATGGGGTTCATGGTAGGGGTAATTATAGTTTATCAAGTTCTGTCTACAGATGTTAATGCCCATATCAAAGAATACGCCACCTTCAAAGCAATGGGTTACAACAATTTATACTTATTAGGTGTAGTCTTTGAAGAAGCCATCATTTTAGCCATATTAGGTTTTCTCCCTGGATTTGGTGTATCCTTTGGACTTTATTCCTTGACCAGAAATGCCACAAACTTACCATTATTCATGACCTTAGCGCGAGCAATGCAAGTGCAATTACTGACCCTAATTATGTGCATAATTTCGGGTGCGATCGCCACTCGTAAAGTTCAATCAGCAGACCCCGCTGATATGTTTTAAAATTGGTCAGTTGTTATTCGTCCCCCCATCTCCCATTCCTCCCTTATGTCTTCAGTAATTTCTATCAAAAATCTCGACCACTACTTTGGTAACGGTCAACTTCGTAAACAAGTTCTTTTTGATATAAACTTAGAAATTAATGCCGGCGAAATTATCATTATGACAGGGCCATCTGGTTCGGGTAAAACCACACTTTTAACCTTAGTCGGTGGATTGCGATCGGCTCAATCTGGTAGCTTGCAAATATTAGGACAAGAACTTTGTGGCGCGAGTGGCACAAAATTAACTGAGGCGCGACGCAATCACGGTTATATATTTCAAGCACACAACCTACACGGTAGTTTAACCGTACTTCAGAACGTGAGAATGGGTTTGGAAGTGCATAAAAATATTTCCCCAGAAGAAATGAAAACTCGGTCAGCCGAGATGCTGGAAGAAGTAGGATTAGGACATCGCCTCAATTATTATCCTGACGACTTATCAGGAGGACAAAAACAAAGAGTAGCGATCGCACGTGCTTTAGTCAGTCGTCCAAAAATTGTCTTAGCGGATGAACCCACAGCAGCCCTTGATAGTAAATCTGGGCGAGATGTGGTCAATTTAATGCAAAAGTTAGCAAAAGAACAAGCTTGTACGATTTTACTAGTCACCCATGACAACCGGATTTTAGACATAGCCGATCGCATTGTTCACATGGAAGATGGTAAATTAGCGAACGATAAGGCTGTTGTTTCTGGAGTATGAACCATCTTACATCTACTGGAGTTATTCGCTTTGAGGCTGTGAAGAGGATGTTTGAAAAGTGCAGTACAAAATTATATCGCCGCGTGTAGGGGCACGGCACTGCCGTGCCCTTACGAGTGTATTGGACTCAACCGATAACCGCTATAAGGAAACGCAAGAAAGACGGGAATATTGGGAAAACAAAAATCGTCAGCGCTTGGCAGAAATTGCCCACATACCTCCAAAGCCAGGACAAGAAGCGATTCATGCCAAACTGCAAGCCTGGAAAGCTAAACTGGGATTGCGTGCATGATTGTTCTGAATCATCGAATAATCTAGCGTTTCCCACAATCCAATCAAATCCTTAGGGCAAAGGGCTACTAAATCCTCGCCGCAGCGCACACAACACGAAAACCAAGATAGTTGTCATTATAATCGGGGGTGTACCTATTGCGATACGCAGAACGACAATAGGAAGGATTGAAGGGACAAGAACCACCGCGCGCCAGTCGGTGTCGATGATTAAAAATATCAACCCAAGCAGTGCCGTCTACAGTAGCACCTTCATAATGACCATGCCAATCATCAGCACACCATTCCCAAACATTGCCGTGCATATCATATAGTCCAAAGGCATTGGCTACCTTGAAGCTACCAACGGCTGTTGTTTGTTGACGGTACTTACCTTTAGTTCCACCACCATAGGTGTAGTTACCATCATAGTTCGCTAACTCTGGGGTAATAGTCTCACCAAAGTGGAACGGCGTAGAAGTTCCCGCACGACAGGCGTATTCCCATTCAGCTTCACTGGGCAATCGGTAGTTTTGCCCTGTTGCTTTTGAGAGCCTCTTGCAGAACTCCACAGTATCAAACCACGATATTTCTTCTACAGGTAGATTGTCTGCTTTAAAATGAGATGGATTGGGTTTCAGTTCCCGCTCAACTTGTGGAAGTGCAGCAACAACTCGCCACTGTGCCTGGGTTACAGGGTATTTACCCATAAAGAAGGGTTGAATACTGACTTGATGTTGAGGTCGTTCACTATCACTGCTTTCCTTTTCTGTTGCTGGCGCACCCATAAGGAATGTACCACCAGGGATAGGAACCATCTCTAAATTAACTCCTCTACCAAAGTCTTCAGTAAAATATTTAGCCTCACGCTTTTCTCGCTTTATTTCTTTACCTGTTGCATTGACAGTTACCAAATCAAATTGAAAAACCTGTGGTACTTTGCCAAAGAAGGGTCTGCGTTCTTCTTCTTGCAGTTGCCGTCTGCGTTCTTCCTCTTGCAGTTGCTGTTTGCGTTCTTCCTCTTGCAGTTGCTGTTTGCGTTTCTCTTCTTGCAGTTGCTGACTGCGTTGAGCTTCTTGAACAGCAATCAATAAACCAGCGACTTTTCCCACTCCTTGAGTATCGCCCAATCTTGCCAAACACTCACTTAACTTATCCAAATATTCCTTATCTTGCAATGTAGAAACTGAACACATTGACTCTAATAAATTACTACTATCTGCTGTCACTCCCCGCAACTTCAGCCAATACTGCACAGAATAATTGAATTGTTCCCTCGCCCAAAATTGATCTGGTAAATAACTTAAACTATTAGCCAAATCTAAAGCCAGTTCAGGAATCCAAGCAGAACGCTGATTTTCTATCGCTCGATAAACAGCTTGATAAACTGAGACAATCGTACCAATTAATTGCAGTTCCACATCCTCTTTAATCAACTCAGGCAATAACTGCGGTAATAGTGGTGACACATCATAATGAATCAGATAATGAGCATCGGTTATCAACCCTGCAACCAGAGCGTGAATAGTGATTAAAAACTGACAAAGAGCATCAAAATCTTTGTTATTTGGTTTGTAGCGAGGAGGTAACTGGCTAATATCAACACCAAAACCCTGTAATTGTTCTTCCTCTTCTAATATTTCTAAATTGTAAGTATCTAGTTCATTAATTACTCTGGCATCCTTTCCCTGTTGAATGAGCATATCTCGCACTGGTTTCCACTGTTTTGCACGGGCTTTAGCTGATGCATACACAATTTCGCGATAAGGTAATCGAGCCAGCACAGTGTCATAGCTATAGGTTGTTTGTCCGTAACCCCAATAAGCCACGCGAAAGTTGAGATAATCCCCTTCAATTTCCGATTGTAAAATCAACAGCGGCTCAGATTTTAGCATTTCAAACAGCACTTTGATGCTAGAACCGCCATGATATTTATTACTATCCCAAGCTCCATCTAAAAATTCAATTGGTCTAATTTGACTATGCAGAGGATAGTTTTTACTTAAGAATTGTCTTAAACCCTGGGCTAAAGTATTCTCCATTTTTGGTAAACCTTGAGTTGCAGTGCCAAATTTATCAAAGTTCACTTCTGGAGGCGCAATAATTACTCTCAAGGGAGGGCGAGTATTACTTGTATGTGAATTGAGAATCAACGACGGAAATATTCTCAGAGGCCAGTTGTCAAATATTTTATTAACTTCTGGTAATTTTAGCGTTGTTTCTCGCTGTTTAGCTGCTATTTCTAATTGAGTTGCACGAGTTAACAGTGCTAACTCTTGTTGTAGTTGCTTTTGTTGATCAAATTGCTCTCGTTCAAATGATTGTTGCAGTTCTTGTCTAAGACGTTCTAACTCTAACTGTTTATCTGCAACTTTCAATTGAGTTTCACGAGTTAACAGTGCCAACTCTTGTTGTAGTTGCTTTTGTTGATCAAATTGCTCTCGTTCAAATGATTGTTGCAGTTCTTGTTTAAGACATTCTAATTCTAACTGTTTATCTGCAACTTTCAATTGTGTCTGCTGATTAATTAAACTCGTTATTATTTGAGTGGCACCCTCGATGAGACTAAATAAGGTAAAATCTAACATAGGTTTATGAAGATAAATAAAATTATTAGTGTAATGTGTGTTATGAATAACGTCAATAATGCATCCTATGAACTTAAACCGCCTTCAATTTTGAATTTTAAATATTCTTTATGCCCTACAGTGACTTTACCCTGCGACGCGTAAAACAAGATTTCAATCTAACAATCGTAGAGCAACCTACTTTTTTACCCCCGATTCAACCTCAATCACCCAGTCCCTTTTTGAGTGCATTTTTAGAGAAGTATCTACCTTTAGCGTTGGCGTTAAACACAGAAAAAGCTAGGTCAGAAATGCTCATTTGTCCCATCCTACTTGAGGTAAAAGACATTCTTGGTTCTCAAGTTAGCTTGTTTTCTGGTAACGATTTCACCGTAGATCCTTCAGTGGGATTGAGTGGTGTATGCGACTTTTTGATTAGTCGTTCTTCTGAACAATTGTTCGTAGAAGCACCGGCTGTTGTGATAGTAGAAGCCAAACGCGAGGACTTAAACGGAGGATTAGGTCAATGTGTAGCCGAAATGATTGCAGCACAAAGATTCAACGAACAAAACCAGCAGTCAGTACCCATAATTTATGGGACGATTACCACAGGCGATCGCTGGAAGTTCCTCAAGCTAGAGGGTCAAATTGTGACAATTGGACTGCTAGAATATACGTTACCGACCGTTGACCAAATTCTTGGTATTTTAGTCAGTTTGGTTGCTGATTAATGGGGATTAGGGACTGAGGACTGAGTGAGGACTAACTGAGTTTGTGCGGGCGGTAATAATTTATGCCCCATGCCCCATGCCCAATCCCCTAACTTTCACAACTTCTGTCCCGTATAAATCGATCGCACTTCGCCATTGCGCCGAACGATAGCTTCGCCGTTACTGACTTCTACCAATATCCAACCACTGGAACCAATGCTTTCTCCCACATTCACGCGGTGAGTAACGCCATCAAAGTTAAACAAGGCTGCAGATTTGCCGCCTAACTCTAGCAATCCTTCTAAAATATGACTAGGCGCAGGCGCAGCAGCTATGGGGGAGGTGGGTAAAGATGCTTGTTGCTGGGTAGCAAGGGCTGTAACTGCAGGTAATTTTGGTGGCGCGGCGTGGAATGGGACTACTGGTAATGTAGGGAGAAGATGGGGTGATTGTCTCACAGCTATGGGCGCGGTTTTGACTGTCACAGGTTTGATATCTGTTCTCACAGCCGCCGCTAACATGTTGACGCTAACAGGTTTGGGTGCTTTTTGCACAGTATTTAGGGCGGAACCTACAGCATTACCTGCAGATGGTGCCACTATGGGTTTAGGTGTTGCTCCCATCACCGGTGGTGTGTAGCGCATGGGTGACGGCGCTTGATAAACGGGAATGTAGATGCGCTCGACAACGTTGCTAGAACGGTTAGGCATTGCGGGTAAACTACCTGCAGTGGCATCGTTAGCAAAGGCTAAACTTGTTTGGTTGGGAGTTGCGCTAACGGCGAGTCCAGGTTTGGCAGATTGTCGATGATTTTTGATATCTTCCTCATCAATAACTGCCAATGCTCCTAGCATATAATTAACCAATTCGGCTTCAATATCTGCTTTTGTGGGCGGGTGGGGCTTTGACTGTGGAGCTTGAATACTCTGCTGAGATAATCTCAAACTTAGACTATTAAACACCTTGGAGTTTACTAAGTAGATTACACCAGCGATCGCCAAGCTGAAGGTGGTTCCCCAAATTAGCAGTTTTCGCCAAGCCAGCCTGGTTTTCTGACGCTTTTTACTAAATGGTTTCACAGATCTATTGTCAACTCCCCCTCTATTCAATGGCTGGTTCCTGAGGTGAGGAACTTCTGCGACGCTATTTGGTAAGGAAATTTGCGGTTTTGTCCCTGTTTCCAGAGTTACATGTTCTGCTTTGACGGTGTAAGCTGGCAGATTAAAAGTACCATCGAGAATCTGGTCGATATCGGCAAAAAGTTCATCCATCAAGCCATCAGCATAGGTATCTATCGACCAAGGTTCGCTGGCGATTAAGTCCTCTGATGATTCGGAAACAATTAGATGGCGTTCGGCTTGTTGTAACATAGGCTTTTAGGTTGTGGCTGCTAGAACGGGGAAACACCGCCCTTACTACCAGGTAATCAGGATGTTTAGTTAAATATCCAATCACCCGCCTAAACTAGACGAGTTAATGGTGAGTTTGTATTAAATTCAACTTTTACTGCGGTGACTGTAGATGATGTCAGTTCTTGATTTATGTCATCTATCATACCAGTCTCCTCCCTACTACTATACTCAACCTTCATGAAGTTTGTTTGAAGCTAATGCTGTAAACTCTGACGGGATATGGTTTTTACGCAATTCTAGAAATATTAATAAAGCATTAATATCCGCTGGATTCACGCCGCCAATCCGTGCTGCTTGACCGATGGTGAGCGGTTTTACCTTGTTCAGCTTCTCCCGCGCTTCTTTTGACAGGGTATCGATTGTTGTGTAATCTAAATCAACAGGTAGCTGGCGGTGGGCTTGTTTTGCAGTTTGGTCAATCTGATTTTGTTGTCTAGCCAAATACCCAGAATATTTTATGTCAATTTCTGCCCCTTCTTTCTCCGCCAATTTGAGGTTGGGGTTTCCCAGTCCGTATCTGTCGAGGTTCTGGTAATGAAATCCTGGACGCCGCAGTAAATCAGCGAGGGTGATTGAGCCTTTGATCGCTTGTTGGGTATCAGCTGCGATCGCCATTCCTATTTCATCATGTTCTTTTACCCGCGTGCCATACAGCCGTTCTTTTTCTGCGGTAATATTCTCTTGCTTGCGCGAAAATAACTCCCAGCGGCGGTGATCAATCAAGCCTATTTCCCGTCCCAGTGGTGTCAGACGCTGGTCGGCGTTATCAGAACGCAGTATTAAACGGTACTCAGACCTACTCGTAAGCATCCGGTAAGGTTCACGCAAATCCTTGGTACACAGGTCATCAATCAGCGTCCCGATGTAACTTTGCTCACGGGTAAATACAATCATTTCTTGACCGCGAACAAAGCGGGCGGCGTTAATTCCTGCTACCAATCCTTGGGCGGCTGCTTCTTCATAACCTGTGGTACCGTTGATTTGTCCGGCACAAAACAAACCTTCTATCTTCTTGGTCATCAATGTTGGATAACACTGAGTAGCAGGTAAATAGTCATATTCCACAGCATAAGCTGGACGCAGCATGGCGCATTGTTCCAGCCCAGGGAGACTACGTAACATTTGCAGTTGTAAATTTTCTGGTAAGCCAGTGGAAAAGCCTTGAATGTAAAGTTCCGGTATATCTCGTCCTTCGGGTTCTATAAAGATTTGATGGCTTTCTTTATCAGTAAAGCGCACAATCTTATCTTCGATACTGGGACAATAACGCGGCCCTTTGGCTTCCACCCAACCGCCATAAACTGGGGATAGGTGTAAATTTTCTTGAATTAGGCGATGAGTTTCAGCGGTGGTGCGGGTAATATAGCAAGGCATTTGTTCCCGTTCCACCCACACTTCGGGGTCAAAGCTAAACCAGCTAACTGGTTCATCTCCCGGCTGGATCAACATTTTACTATAGTCTACCGATCGCTTATCTACTCGCGCCGGCGTACCTGTTTTCAGTCTTCCGGTTTCAAATCCGAGGCGATTGAGGGTTTCTGTCAATCCCACTGCAGCAAATTCCCCAGCCCTTCCCGCAGCCATTGATTTGTTTCCCACCCAAATCTTACCACCCAAAAAAGTGCCAGTTGTCAAGATGACCGCTTTGCATAAGAACGCCACACCGAAGTAAGTCTCAACGCCAATCACTTCATCGTTGGCGCCCAGTATCAAATCTGTCGCCATCCCTTCCCGAATTGTCAAGTTATCTTGATTCTCGACAATCGCTTTCATCACCGCCGCATATTCGCGCTTATCTGTTTGAGCGCGTAACGCCCACACTGCAGGACCTCGTGAAGAGTTGAGGATGCGCTTTTGCAGGTAAGTGCGGTCTGCCATTTTCCCAATTTCCCCACCCAAAGCATCAATTTCATGGGTTAACTGGGATTTGGCAGGGCCACCCACGGCGGGGTTGCAGGGTTGCCAAGCGATTTTATCCAAATTCAGTGTCAATAGCAAGGTACGACAGCCGAGGCGTGCAGTAGCTAGGGCTGCTTCGCAACCGGAGTGACCTGCACCGACGACTATAATATCAAATGCGTCTTGCTCAAATGCTGTTTTGGCAATGGAATTGTGCATGGTCATACTTACAGATCAGCAAGCTTAGAGTTATGTTCGATTTTAACCTATCCCGTGGTTTCATGGATGTGGCTGGCTCGGCAAGGCAATCTATTAAACAACTTGACAACAAGTTAATAATAATCTGTTTTCTGAATTACTGATACTAACTACTAAAACATAATGCTAATTTATGTCGTGAATCTAAATTACTGTTTATTATAACTATCACTCATGAGTTGCTGCATCCGCGATAGCACAACAGCAAGCAGATACACTACGAGAAATTTTGCTAATGCTCTACATTAACAATAGATTATTGTTAAGATAAAACTAATTTAACGCGTAATAATTCAACTCTGTGTGGTCTCTAGTGCTCTCTTAAGCGGCTGATCGTTGAATACAAGCAAATTCAATTAAATCTTTAATTACTTAATGTAGTTTGGTTCAAACTTATAACCATACATTAATTTTGTATATTACATATTAAGCCAAAATTACTTAAATTATGCAACGAATTCTGCGGAAAGTATCCTTACTTACAATTATTGTGTTCTTTATTGTTTTTGACTTAGTTGCTAGTAAGGGAATTACTTACCAAAAACCAGTAATCAATACTGTACAAATCAACAGTTGCTTAACTCCTGCTTCTTTACCCTGTACAAACACTCTACCCACTCCCTTTACACCATTTACACCCAATCCACAATTAAATGAACAACAGCGTTTTTTGTCTGCAATTGCTAATAAGTTACCAACAATTCCCCAATCTGGTACTTTTGAATATATTTTACTTCGTGCATATGGGGCAGTATTTGTAAATCAAGAACCAGAAATTAAACTTCCACAAAAAGTTATTTTGAACAATGAGGAAGAAACCCAACAATTTCAATCTACCCTGACAATGATTCAAGTTAATAGGACTCGTGATTGCTATTTACAAAAATCAGCAGCGGATTGCTTTAAATAAAGCGCGAACTCTGCAAAATATTCCTCTCAAATCTGGTTATGGTACTGGTGATTGCACTCGCACTTATGCCACAAATTTAAGATTTTGGCAAAAATACGCTAATAATCAAACTTTAGAAAGAGTGCGTCAGGGTAAGGAAACAAAAATTCTCGGATTAGTTGCGCCACCAGGAACATCACAACATCTCTGGGGATTAGCAATTGATTTACGCATTTCAACTCCACAGCAAAGAAAGGTGTTAAATGAAAATGGCTGGTTTCAGACTGTAGAAAATGATGTTCCACATTGGACTTATGTGGGTTTAACTGCAGATAAGTTACCTGTGTTTGGGTTTAAAAATAAAGTTGTCAGAGGGATTACCTATTGGGTGACACCACTGTAAATTATGCATGAAAATTTTAATTGCTATAGCGTTTTCCAGTCTAGTGAGGTACATCATAGCCCCCTCCTCGCTTGCGGGGAGGGGGTTGGGGGTGGGGTTCTTGTAGATCATTGAACTCAGAACCGCTATATCGATGATTTCAGACAACAGGCGCACGGATCTCAACCGTTCATAACTCTCCGTCTGTCCGGCACCTTATCGTACTTGATATATACTATGCACAATTTGCATGAAGAAAGATAAATAATTCTTGGAACTTAATATAGATTATCTTCACTTCTACATAACGTAACTCAGCGTTTTTATTCACGTCATCCATAGTTGTTAGTAGTTCTTAATCGCATCTTTGATATTTTCTAAAGCCTCTTCTTCTGTTTCACCCAGAGTCCAACATCCTGGTAAAGCAGGACACCAAATAGCATAGCCAATATAGGTTTTATTTAGCCAATTTTTTTTTTTTTTTTTTTTTTTTTTTTTTTTTTTTTTTTTTTTTTTTTTTTTTTTTTTTTTTTTTTTTTTTTTTTTTTTTTTTCCCGGAGGAGGGTGACGTGGGGGGGGGGGGGGGGGGGGGGGGGGGGGGGGGGGGGGGGGGGGGGGGGAAAGGAATGTTGGGGGGGGGGGGGGGGGGGGGGGGGGGGGGGTGGAGGGGGGGGGGGGGGGGGGGGGGGGGGGGGGGGGGGGGGGGGGGGGGGGGGGGGGGGGGGGGGGGGGGGGGGGGGGGGGGGGGGGGGGGGGGGGGGTTTTTTTTTTTTTTTTTTTTTTTTTTTTTTTTTTTTTTTTTTTTTTTTTTTTTTTTGGTGAGTGGTGCGTTTGGTTGGGGGGGGGGGGGGGGGGGGGGGGGGGGGGGGGGGCGGTGGGTATTTATATATATTTTTTTTTTTTTTTTTTTTTTATTTTCTTTTTTTTTTTTTTTTTTTTTTTTTTTTTTTATGTGTGGGTTGGGGTTGGTGCGTGTGACTGGTGGGGGGGGGGGGCGTCGGCTGTTCGGGGGCCCAAGCGGGGGGGGGGGGGGGAGGGGGGTGGGGGTCTGTGAGGGGGTGGTGGAGGTTGGGGGGGGGGTGTGTTTGCGTTTTTTTTTTTTTTTTTTTTTTTTTTTTTTTTTTTTGTACACGGAGCAGGTGGTTGGAAGAGCCAGAGAGGCGATGGGGGGGGGGGTGTAGGGGGGGGAGAGCTGGAGGCTGAGTGGATGTTGGTGGCATGGATGTGGCAGTCTGGTGGCCATGT
>CAVYXS010000104.1:0-21540 GCA_963772205.1 uncultured cyanobacterium | reverse complement strand
TTCGTGTCAATCTTTTAAATCTTTATCCTTGGCTACGGCAATTTTTGTGTTCCTTTTTGGCTGCTAGATTCACTGTCTTGACTGTCGTCGCTTTTGCTTTCATCATTGTGGTGTTATTTATTGCTCCACAAACACGCCATTCCAATTTCGTTTAACTTGTTTTTGGGCTCGGTGGTGGCCTTTTCCGCTGCTGTTCCCGTTTTTCATGGGTCGTGTCTGGTGTGCGGGTCGTCCGTTTATGATTTATGGGGAAATTACGCAAAAAATCTCATTATTCTTGTTTCCTCGACAACTCTCTAACGGTGGCCGCGAGAACAAGCTGAGAAATGGCCCGGCTGGTTTTGTTTGGGCTATTTACCCTGATTTTTTTATGGGAGGAACTCGGGACTTAGAAAATACAGCCTACCTCTCCGCTTGTTTGTTGCTGTTAATCACCGCTGGGGCGATGATATTCTCTGCCATTTTTGAACTGCGATTTTGTGTCGATATCTCTGTCCCATTGGCGGGATGAATGGTTTATTTGCGAAACTCTCCATGACTGAATTGAGGGCGCAACAGGGTATCTGTTCTGCAACTTGTACCACCTATCATTTACAAAGGCGGTTTCCAAAAAGGCGAGGGTATGGAAAGCAACGGCTGTCCTCTGTATTCTCACCCAGCGCAGTTAGAAGATAACAAAGATTGTGTCTTGTGCATGACTTGTCTCAAAGCCTGTCCCCATCGTTCCGTTGAGTTGAATTTGCGTCCCCAGGGATTTAACTGTGGACGACTCATGTACCCCACAGTTACGAAGTAGCATTGTTATTTTTGCTGTTGGGTGGTGTATATCTGCATCATTTAACAGAGTTGCAATCTTGGTTAGGATTACATCTGATTTAACCGAATTTTGGCAACATTTGGGATTATCCCTACTGGCGTTAATTGCCTTGGAGCGATTCCCATTACAGCCTAAGGGTTATCGTACTGATGAAATTTGGACGTAAACAAAAACCATTTGTAGAACTGGCTTATGGCTATCTACCATTGGTACTGGGGGGAAACTTGGCTCATTATCTGCGTTTGGCTTTGAGTGAAGGAGGGCGGATTATACCAGTTACTTTGGCTACTTTTGGTCTAAATGGTGAACAATTGCCAGTATTAGTGGCTCATCCTGCTGTAATTGAGTTTTTGCAAGGTGCTACCCTCATTTTCTCTGTGTTATTGACGATAATATTAACGCAAAAAATTGCTAGGCAATCTATGCGTGCATTGCTTTGGCAACATTTGGGAGCGATGGGATTGGGTGTTAGTATGTGGCTGATAATTAAGTAATGTTAAATTTAATTTAATTGGCTTGTAGTAAGCGGCTTTAGCCCTTAAGAGAGGACTAAAGTCCCCACTACAAACCTTGAATTATTCACGCCGTTCTACTTAGTATGGAGATAGAAAGACGGTATGACTACGGTATTAGCTGGAACAAGTGACAACTTTAGCGTTCGCTTAATGAACAGAAAAGAAGTAGATTTAGCGATCGCATGGGCTACATCTGAAGGGTGGAATCCGGGAATCTATGACGCTGAGTCTTTTTATCAAACTCGATCGAGCGGTTTTTTCTTGGGTGAATTGAATGGTGAACCTGTGGGCTGTACTTCGGCTGTCGCTTACTATTAGCATTTTGGCTTTATTGGTTTTTATATTGTCAAACCGGTCTTTGGTGGACAAGGGTTTGGACTGAAACTCTGGAAAACAGCGATCGCCTATCTGGGTGAACGTAACATCGGTTTGGATGCTGTGATTGAGCAACAGCAGAACTATCAGAAGTCAGGTTTCCAAATCGCCTACAAGCACATTCGCTATCAGGGAGTAGGCGGTGGTGTTTGCCGGGGAATCATCTCGAACTGAGTACAAGTGCCTTTTGAGCAGTTGCTGGCTTAAACCATTTCCCGCAACACTTCCCATCCCGAAGCCATTGTGGATTCTCTGTGCTATTTTGGATTCAGCCGCACTTTCTGGCTGCTGAATCCAATGGCGCAGAAATAGCGATCGCTCAGATGGGAACTGTTGGCGATCGTAAGCCAGCAACTGCTCAAAAGGCACTGTACTCAGTTCGATGATACCAGCAGGCACAACACCACCGCCTACTCCCTGATAGCGAATATGCTTGTAGGCGATTTGGAAACCTGACTTCTGATAGTTCTGCTGTTGCTCAATCACAGCATCCAAACCGATGTTACGTTCACCCAGATAGGCGATCGCTGTTTTCCAGAGTTTCAGTCCAAACCCTTGTCCACGAAACTGCGGTTTGACAATATAAAAACCAATAAAGCCAAAATGCTGATCGTAAGCAACAGCCGAAATACACCCCACAGGTTCACCATTCAATTCACCCAAGAAAAAACCGCTCGGATCAGTTTGATAAAAAGACTCAGCATCATAGATTCCCGGATTCCACCCTTCAGATGTAGCCCATGCGATCGCTAAATCTACTTCTTTTCTGTTCATTAAGCGAACGCTAAAGTTGTCACTTGTTCCAGCTAATACCGTAGTCATACCGTCTTTCTATCTCCATACTAAGTAGAACGGCGTGAATAATTCAAGGTTTGTAGTGGGGACTTTAGTCCTCTCTTAAGGGCTAAAGCCGCTTACTACAAGCCAATTAAATTAAATTTAACATTACTTAATTATCAGCCACATACTAACACCCAATCCCATCGCTCCCAAATGTTGCCAAAGCAATGCACGCATAGATTGCCTAGCAATTTTTTGCGTTAATATTATCGTCAATAACACAGAGAAAATGAGGGTAGCACCTTGCAAAAACTCAATTACAGCAGGATGAGCCACTAATACTGGCAATTGTTCACCATTTAGACCAAAAGTAGCCAAAGTAACTGGTATAATCCGCCCTCCTTCACTCAAAGCCAAACGCAGATAATGAGCCAAGTTTCCCCCCAGTACCAATGGTAGATAGCCATAAGCCAGTTCTACAAATGGTTTTTGTTTACGTCCAAATTTCATCAGCTGCATTAACCCGTAGGCTGTAATGGGAATCGCTGGAGTGGATAATTAACGCCAGTAGGGATAATCCCAAATGTTGCCAAAATTCGGTTAAATCGAGATGTAATCCTAACCAAGATTGCAACTCTGTCAAATGATGCAGATATACACCACCCAACAGCAAAAATAACAATGCTACTTCGTAACTGTGGGGGACATGAGTCGTCCACAGTTCAATCCCTGGGGGACGCAAATTCAACTCAACGGAACGATGGGGACAGGCTTTGAGACAAGTCATGCACAAGACGCAATCTTTGTTATCTTCTAACTGCGCTGGGTGAAATACAGAGGACAGCCGTTGCTTTCCATACCCTCGCCTTTTTGGAAACCGCCTTTGTAACATTGATAGGTGGTACAAGTTGCAGAACAGATACCCTGTTGCGCCCTCAATTCAGTCATGGAGAGTTTCGCAAATAAACCATTCATCCCGCCAATGGGACAGAGATATCGACACCAAAATCGCCGTTCAAAAATGGCAGAGAATATCATCGCCCCAGCGGTGATTAACAGCAACAAACAAGCGGAGAGGTAGGCTGTATTTTCTAAGTCCCAGAGTTCCTCCCATAAAAAAATCAGGGTAAATAGCCCAAACAAAAACCAGCCGCCCCATTTCTCAGCTTGTTCTCGCGGCCAGCGTTTGAGTTGTCGAGGAAACAATAATAGAGAGATTTTTTGCGTAATTTCCCCATAAATCATAAACGGACAAACCGCACACCAGACACGACCTAAAAACGGGAACAGCAGCAGAAAGAAAGGCCACCACCAAGCCCAAAACAGATTTAAAGCGAAATTGCGATCGCGTGTTTGTGGAGCAATAAATAACACCACAATGATGAAAGCAAAAGCGACGACAGTCAAGCCATAATTAATCCGATCTGGCCACGAAGAACTACGCAAAAATTGCCGTAGCCAAGGATAAAGATTTAAAAGATTGACGCGAAATTGTTTTTTCTTAGTTTGAACTGACCAAAAAATTTCTTCTGTTAATTCACTGGCTGCTCCTGCTTGCGCGATCGCTCTTCCACCAGATTTTTTAATTCCTTGAGATTACCAGGAAAATCATAAGATTGCAACCGGCGCAAAGCTTCTGGGGTAATGTGCGGTTTGGGAATCCCGCGCGATCGCACATAAAGACCAGTGTAATATTCAACTTGGGCTTTAATATCAGTTTTCCGCACCCGTAACGGCGGTACTTTGATAATATGACCTACACAGCGTTCGATATTTGATTGAGTTTTTTCTGAAACAATCAAAATGCGGGCTTTACTGATACGCTCTGCAACTGCCGGCTCTCCAGTCCGATTCACCGGGGTATATTGGCTTGTTTGTAACAACTGCGCCACGGGGGTGATTAACTCTGGGGGCAATTCTTGGATATTATTGAGAACGAGAGTACCTTCCCCCAGCCATTCCAAAAGACCAGGTTTACCAAAAACACGACCGAATAAATCTGCGCCGCTAGGTTGGAGCATTCCACAATTGAGTTTAATTATCGGTTCTCGTCGCCTTGGCGAACCAAAGTGAATCAGAGCCGCGATGTTATCTTTTTCTAACCCAGGTTCGCCAAAAATCACCGTTGACTGACAATCAGCAGCAGCTTCGCGAATTTGCTCCCGCAGACGCACCGCATAACGACTTGTACCGACAATTCCTCGTTGCGCTTTGGTGACTAAATATGGACGTAAGGCTACAGAACGTTCTTGTTCATAGTTGAAAGCAGATGTCACCTCAGCCAATTCTTGCGCCAACAGACGCGAAAAAGCCTGGGTAATTTCCGGATATTGGTTAACTAACAAGCGAAATTGAGCCGCAGGTACAACTAAAACATGAGATTCTGTAACAGTAGTAATAGTGCATGGTGCTAACTCATCCAACAATAATTGCTGCAGGTGAATAACAGCCCCAGGAAGGAAACCACAAGCTAAAGCCGGGTTACTTTTATTACTACTATCGCTTTCGAGTTGACCTTCTAAGAGAATATAAAGCGCTTCTGGGGGAGTATTTTCCCTGACTAAGCTAGTATCTGCGGGTATAACTTGTTCTCGAATTACTTGAGCGATCGCATTTAACACCTCAAGGGAGAGAATACCTAAAGTAGTGCGTTCTTGTAGCCAGACGACTGTTCCTGTTGATGTCATCTTCGGTCTTCCGTGCAGGCTGGTGTACAAGAAGAATTATCCCTGATTAGGTAGTCAAAAAAATGAAAGGGGATGGGGAGATGGGGAGATGGGGAGTCCAATACACTCGTAAGGGCACGGCAGTGCCCATTGGTGTCAACTTAAGCCACAGATGGCTTATTACAAGGCTCTACCTACCCGCCAAGGAATGAATTCCTTGGCTTATAGCTTAAGTCTACTGAAGTAGACTCAAGATTTGGGGGGGTATTTAGTCATCTTTAGATGACTTTTGCTATGAGACTCAGAATTCATTCTGAGGCGGGACATGGGTTTCGCGTTAAGTTGACACCTATGGGCACTGCCGTGCCCCTACACCCGAAGATTTTGTATTGCATCCAACTGAGAACCGCTATATTTTCAGGTAAATAGACTACATTTGCCGTAGGGAACACTGCTTGCCCTGAGAGTGTGGTTCAACTACGTGAAAACTGCTGTAACTTCTAATTCCTCACTATCAGCAAGCGCTTCAGCCTTGTCTGGTAAAATAGAAAAGGTGATGATATGGCGTTTCTCGCCAAGCATGAGGTACACCCGTAGGGGTACTGCACTATTCCCTACACCGCTTGATACTATATCAGAAGTGCGATCGCCCCATACATCCCATAGAGTAAACTAATAAATTGCATACATAACCATGAATGTACAACTTATTGACTCACTAGTAGAAGTGATATTAAATCTCCCATCTGAAGACCAGAAGCTCTTTCAATCCAAACTATCTGCTAAACAGATAATACAGTCAGCAGCAGTAGCTCACAAAAATTTAACATCAACAGCAAAAGCCCAGGATTTAACATCAGATGAAAGGTTACGACTTTGGCAAGAGTGGATAGATATATTACCAAAAAGCTCTGTCAATCTTTCTAATGAAGCTCTGCGTCGAGAAAATATTTATGATGATGAAATATGACTCATTACCTATTAGATACTAATATTCTCTTGCGCTCAAGGGATATAGCTTCACCTGATCAAAATCTTGTTGATCGTACAATCAAACATCTAATATCTAATCAGCATCGATGTTTTATTACATCTCAAGTTGTGATTGAATTTTGGGTTGTAGCCACTCGTCCTATTGCTGCAAATGGATTGGGATGGACACCAGAAGAAACTGAACAAGCAGTGCAAATGCTAATCAACCAGTTTGATTTACTAGAAGAAACACCAGATATATTTCGCCTGTGGTTGAACCTCGTTACAATATATAAAATTTCAGGCAAACGCGCTCATGATCTACGCATACAAGCAGTAATGCTAAGTCATAATATCAGCCATATTCTTACTTTAAATCCAAAAGATTTCGTAGCAGTTGAAGGACTTCATATTATTCATCCCAGCACCATAAACAGCTAATCCCCATTGTTAAGTTTTTCCACAGAGAGTAACGTCCTACTACATTTACATCCCCCCGCAATAGTAGTATTGTTACTCAGCACCTTACACAATGTTACGGATGATCAGATTCCCATACTGGGTAGGTCACGGAGTTGCCAAAAGTGAAGCAAGGGGCGTGGAAACTCCCAAGCTGGATTTCCGACAGCTACTAAGTACAGTATTTCATTAATTCGTAGCGAATTCTCCGCGTTACTCTGCGCTTCCCAGCCTGCGCTCCTGGAGTGTTTAAATTTTTACCCTCAATTCCCCACGATTTTACGCAAAGCTGTACTAAGCTAAAATTTTGTAAAATACCAAACTTTTCACACCAAAGCAATACCCTTGCAACAAAAATGTCAAAAATTATATCTATATTAGTAGT
The DNA here is from genome assembly GCA_963772205.1 of uncultured cyanobacterium. Classification (GTDB taxonomy): domain Bacteria; phylum Cyanobacteriota; class Cyanobacteriia; order Cyanobacteriales; family Nostocaceae; genus Gloeotrichia. The sequence continues at coordinate 14,571 of CAVYXS010000104.1, read as the reverse complement.
AGATCTCTAAATATCCTTCCAGACAGCAAATGCAAAACGAACCACGCGACGGGGATAATCTGTCAAATAAAATATCAGTTAACGGTACTGACACTAAAAACCATCATCCTGCACCCTGGTCTAAAACAGACTGCTTCTCTATCGCTGGTGTTGCTAGGATCTGGGATAACATTAGCAGGTGGCTATTTAGCAGGACACCATCAGCAGCTATCGCAAAATGCATCGAATCTCGCAGTTACACCAGCAATTGCAGCTCCGCCAATACCAGCCGGCACAGATCCTAATTTTATTACAGGAGTTGTGGAAAGGGTAGGGCCTGCGGTGGTGCGAATTAATTCATCTCGCACAGTGAAAACGCAGATTCCAGACGAGCTTAACGACCCATTTTTCCGGCGCTTTTTTGGCTCCCAACTACCCACACAACCAGAACAGCGGGTACAAAGAGGTACTGGTTCCGGCTTTATTATCGGCGCCGATGGTCGGATTTTAACCAACGCCCACGTAGTTGATGGTGCTGATACAGTGACAGTCATCCTCAAAGATGGACGAAGCTTTAAAGGTAAGGTAGTAGGAAAAGACGAATTAACAGATGTGGCGGTGGTGAAGATTGAGGCTAATAATTTACCGACAGTCACCGTGGGTAATTCTGACCAACTACAACCAGGACAATGGGCGATCGCCATTGGTAATCCCCTCGGTCTAGATAATACAGTAACTACTGGAATTATCAGCGCCACTGGACGCACTAGCAATCAAATTGGCGCAGCAGATAAGCGCGTAGAATTTATTCAAACTGACGCCGCAATTAACCCCGGTAATTCCGGCGGCCCCTGCTAAATGCCCGTGGTGAAGTAATTGGCATGAATACTGCTATTATTCAGGGAGCGCAAGGATTAGGCTTTGCTATTCCCATCAACACAGCACAACGAATTTCTAATCAATTAATATCTACAGGTAAAGCACAACATCCTTATCTGGGAATTCAGATGGTCGGTTTGACACCTGAGTTAAAGCAAAACATCAATTCAGACCCCAACAGCGGTTTAAATGTCAGTGAAGATAAGGGTGTCTTAGTTGTGAAAGTTCTACCTAACTCACCAGCAGCGAAAGCCGGTGTACGTGCTGGTGATGTGATTCAAAGGCTGAATGGTCAAACAGTGACAGACGCCACCAGTGTGCAAAAACTGGTAGAAAGTAGCCAAGTTGGCGGAGATTTGCGCGTGGAGTTACGCCGCAATGGCCAAAATCTCGATTTAGCTGTCCGTCCTGGTGCTTTCCCCACCTCAGTTCAATAATTTTATTACAAATCAAGGTGAATTTTCGGGGATGGGCTTTTGGGCTTGTCCTTTTTTTTTGGCGTTGTTATAAAGTTGCGATAAACCTCTTGCAAAAGTCCCCTAAAACCCCACCCCCAACCCCTCCCGGTATACGGGGAGGGGAGACTTTGACGTAAGTCGAAGGCGGAGTGGGGTTCTTTGGTTTGATTTATGCAAGAGGTCTAATCTAAAAAAATACCCCCGGTAATTAGCCGAGGGATTCTGCAAGTCGGTATTGTCGCACAAAGACATTCGCGAACTTCAAGATAGCAACTGAACTATGAGAAAATATGCCAAAATGCCAAAATAATATTTGTAACTTGTCAGTTGTTATCCTCCCCATCACCCGCGCTACTTTTGTATAAATTGCCATTTTGCCTGAGACAGATGGTGTAAAAATGTTAACCCCAGGACTTTATATTATTCACACAAGGATTATAGGATGAACATCTGAACGCTTTTTGCTTCGGGAATCTCACTCACGTATCCTTTGCCACAACCTAGACTATTATGCCTTGCTCTGCCACCCTAACCCAACTGCTTGAAGTTCTTTTGTCCCAGCCTGTCAATTTATCTGCAGCTGCTTTAACACAAGTCAGCATGGGAATACAAACAGACACACGTATCTTGAAGCCTGGGGAAGTCTTTTTGGCTTTACGAGGTGAGAAATTTGATGGACACGAGTTTGTGTCAACTGCGATCGCTAAGGGTGCAATGGCGGCAATTGTTGATTTTGACTACGAAAATCCAGGATTTCCGGTATTGCGGGTCAAAAATACTCTAGAAGCATATCAGAAAATCGCTAGATGGTGGCGCGATCGCTTCGATATCCCGGTGATTGGGGTAACGGGTTCGGTGGGTAAAACTACCACTAAGGAACTAATCGCGGCGGTTTTGGCAACCCAAGGACGAGTCCACAAGACTTATGGGAATTACAATAATGAAATCGGTGTGCCGAAAACTCTGTTAGAATTGGGTGCAGAACATGACTACGCTGTGATTGAAATGGCGATGCGGGGTCAGGGTCAAATTGCGGAATTAACGCACATAGCACGTCCGACAATTGGCTTGATTACCAATGTGGGAACTGCACATATTGAGTTATTGGGTTCGGAAGATGCGATCGCTTTGGCAAAATGTGAGTTATTAGCCGAAATGCCTACAGATAGTGTGGCAATTCTCAACCACGACAACCCCCTATTAATGGCGACAGCAGCGAAAGTATGGTCAGGGGAAGTTCTTACCTACGGTTTATCAGGAGGCGATATCCAAGGACAATTGATTGATAACCAAACAGTGAAAGTCCCAGGAATTGAACTGCCTCTACCTCTGGCTGGTCGTCACAACGCGACCAATTTTTTAGCTGCTTTGGCAGTGGCGAAGGTGCTGGGGATTGATTGGTCATCCCTGCAAGCTGGTGTAATGGTGAATATGCCGACAGGGCGATCGCAGCGGTTTGCTTTGCCCAATGATGTGGTAATATTAGATGAAACTTATAATGCTGCACCAGAAGCTATGTTAGCAGCATTGCAATTGTTAGCAGACACACCCGGAAAACGCAAAATTGCTGTCTTGGGTGCAATGAAAGAATTAGGAGAGCGATCGCCGCAGTTACATCAACGAGTGGGAGAAACAGCCCGAAAGTTGAAATTAGACGGGTTGTTGGTGTTGGTTGACGGCAAAGATGCAGAAGCGATCGCCAAGAGTGCAGAGGGTATTCCATCAGAGTGTTTTGCAACTCATGCTGAATTGGTAGCCAGATTAAAGACATTTGTCAAAGCAGGCGATCGTTTACTGTTCAAAGCCGCCCATTCCGTGGGACTGGATCGAGTTGTCAATCAATTGCGTGCAGAATTTCTCGGCTAAATTTCTGATGGTGTAGGGTGCCTCAGACCGAAAATCTTGAAAACACATCAGTTATTTTTGATCTGTTGTAGTCAGCACTTTAGTGCTGACAGCTATTTTCAGGTAAATAGACCACATTTGTTGTAGGGGCACAGCACTGCTGTGCCCTGAGAGTGTGGTTCAACTACGTGAAAATAGCTGTAAGAATGAAGGACTAAAGTCCTGACTACGAAAATTTTTACCCATCAGAACTAATCAAACAGACAACTAATTTGCTGACGCACCCGAAAAAGCCGGAGATTTTGTTAATTGTCAGTCCCGAAAACTTCTGTATCAGGCGTTGTGGGAAAGATGTGGATGTTAGGGTAGCGTCTTTGCCAAAGCAGTGCTGCGAGATTAATCAGCATACAAGTAATTGCTAAGGAAAGCAAGATATAAGTCGGAGCCATCACCACGCCAATCAGGAACCAAGTATATACATGCAGTATCATCACGAAAGCAAAAATACTAGATATTCCCGCAGCTTGCCAAATCTGATGTGATGGGCGATGTCTTACTGTCAGAATAATTGTTAACAGTGTAGAAAGCAAGTTCGCTGGTACGAGGAACGCACATATACCCACACAGTTGGCGCGGGAGAAATCAGCTAAGGTGTTGAAATCGAGCATCAATTTGTTGGGATAATGATCTAATTGTATAGCAAATTTAATATATTTTCAAATAATGCAATTAATATCTAGCATATACCTGGAGTAAACCCAGTAAAAATTTAACATAAATTAAAGTAATCGAGTAATTTTGCCAATTGCTAATAGGGGAGCATCCCAAATGTGAAAATTTATTTTTTTGTAGCTTCTAGCCCGCTTCCTGGAGATTAGGGAGCAAGATGCTCCCGCTAATAGTGATATGGTGGGTATGACCCACCATAGGTAAATTATCCCATCAAAATCACTGTATCTATCACATGAATCACACCGTTATCAGCTTCAATATCTGCAGCTAAAACCGTGGCATTTTTGACTTCAAAACCATCAGCACAATTAATTTTAATGGGTGAACCTTCCACAGAAGTCACAGTACCGAGTTTCGCCAAATCTGCCTGCAACAGCTTTCCGGGAACGACATGATATTTTAAAATTCGTGTTAGTTGGGGAATATTCTGCACGAGAGTTTGGATTGTTCCTGGAGGTAATTTGGCAAAAGCCTCATCATTAGGTGCAAATACAGTAAACGGCCCAGGACTTTTTAATGTTTCGACTAAACCAGCAGCTTGAACAGCAACCACCAACGTCTTGAAAGCATCAGCACTAACTGCAATATCAACTATATCAGCCATGTATTTCACCTCATCCTATGTAAAAAATTTTAAATGATAGTCAAGCAATTTGAATTTTTATGCACCAAATTTAGGTTAAATAGTCTTATGATAACCATAGAAAAATTCCTGTGTAGACAAAATGTCCGAGCGTAAATACGCCATCCTGGGAACTGGTGCATTAGGCGGGTTTTATGGTGCCAAACTACAAAAAGCTGGTTTGGATGTCCACTTTTTGCTGAAAAGTGATTATGAACAGGTAAGCAAACATGGTTTAGTTGTCGAATCTAAAAATGGCGACTTCACCCTGACTCAAGTCAACGCTTACAACGACACAGAAAAGATGCCACAATGCGATGTGGTGGTAGTGGCACTGAAGACAACACAAAACCATTTACTGCCGCAGCTGTTACCACCTGTGGTGAAAGATGATGGGGTAGTATTGGTATTGCAGAATGGACTGGGAGTAGAAGAGGAAGTAGCTCAAATTGTTGGTAGAGTAAGGGTTATTGGTGGCTTGTGCTTTCTCTGTTCTAATAAAGTAGCGCCAGGACATATCCATCACCTCGACTATGGACACATTATCTTGGGAGAATATACCCCTAACTATTCGCCTGCGGGGATAACAGACAAGATACAGCAAATAGCTGCTGATTTTGCCAGTGCTGATATCCCAATAGAATTAGTAGAAGACTTACTACTAGGGCGATGGAAAAAACTGGTGTGGAATATCCCCTATAATGGGCTATCTGTGATTCTCAACGCCAGAACTGATGAATTAATGGCAAATGTCTATACCCGCCGGTTAGTTAAGCAATTGATGTTTGAAGTAGCAGCGGGAGCTTTGAGTAGTGGACGCATCATCCCTGATAGTTTCATTCAAACAATACTTGATTATACCCTCAAAATGACGCCTTACCGCACCAGCATGAAAATTGATTATGATGAACACCGTCCCTTGGAAGTAGAAGCAATTTTTGGTGTCCCATTGCGGAAAGCGCAAGCTGTAGGTGTTAATTTACCGCAGATTACCTCTATCTATCAACAGCTGAAGTTTCTGGATGCTAGAAGTTCATTAGTAGTGAGTTGCTCTTAGTATAGGATTGCACAAGTTCGTGACGAAATGAAAATAAAATCTATAGTTCGTAGTTGCGCTTTAGCGCTATTCGCGCAGCGTGGCGAAAGCCAAGCGCAACTACGAACCGAAACGCTACGAATTTATGAAACGCTGTACTTAGTTTGAAGCACTAAAGTGCTTTAAAGAGCGATAAATCGCTCACTACATACTCCACAAAATTAATGTGCTGAAATACTAGCTTGAAAAAGTGCTAAGTGCTAAATAAAAAATACTCTCTCGTCCCTAATACCTTGTGAATTTTTAATTGCTTATGTCTAACCTACCACCACTCAATACCGAAACCATTTGGGAAATTCTCAATGAGAAAATTGATGATGCTACAGTTAACCAGTTGGTATGGTACTACTTAGGCTATCGCTACGACGCCTCAACGGAAAAATGGGACAATAGCGAAGTAGCACCAGAATGGCGAGATGAGTATCCACAACCACCTGATTTTATTGATAGTCGCCCCGCAACTGTTAAGTTAACTCGTTCGATTCCTCAGGAAAATAAACAAATACTTAAAGAAAAGCTGGGTTTTAAAGGTTACAAAATCGGAGAATTCGGACCTCGGCAAACTCGTAGGGCGACTGCAGCGAATTGGTTATTAAGTTATCTGCACCAAATTAGCGATAATTTAGAGGATGTTTGAAAAGTCCAATACACTCGTAAGGGCACGGCAGTGTTCCCTACATGCGACGATATAATTTTGTATTGCATCCAACTGAGAACAGCTATAAATGAATTACGCACAAAAAGATACCCGACTTCGCAGAAGTTGTCGGGTATGTGAGTGTATCAATGCTGGCAAAAATGCGAGTCAATTAAAAACTTATTCCTGCAGATAGAGTTATTTTTTATTAAAGTATTTCTCTAGGGCGATTTGCTAATTTAATTGAGAATAAGAAAATACTTGTACAAACTTTTTCAAATTCAAATATCTTTATGTCCAAACCAATTGAATTTAATTTATTTGCACCCTACAACAAAGGAGCTAAATTAATTGGTTCTTTTTCTGATTGGCAAGAAATTGACATGCACAAAGGTGAGGATGGGTATTTTCGTATAAGTGTTGAACTAGAAGATGGGGTTTATCAATATAAATTCCGTGTGCAAACAAATTCATGGTTTTTTGAACCAGAACAATGGGTTGAGGTAACAGATCCATATGCAACTGATATTGATGAATTAAGCGGCAAAGATAACGGGATAATTCGTATTAAAGATGGGGAAAAAATTGTCGATACTTACGTTTGGCAAAACGATAGTCAACCCCTACCCGCTGATCACGAATTAGTTATTTATGAATTACACGTAGGGGATTTTTCTGGTGGTGAAGATGACCCTTTAGCACGTGGTAAATATCAGCATGTTGTGGAAAAATTAGATTATTTGTCTGAACTCGGAATCAATGGTATTGAGTTGATGCCAATTAAAGAATATCCTGGTGATTATAGCTGGGGTTATAATCCGCGTTACTTCTTTGCAACTGAATCTAGTTACGGTTCTACAGATGAGTTAAAGAGCTTAATTGATGAGTTTCATAAACGAGGTATTCGCGTCATTATGGACGGAATTTATAACCATTCAGAAGCGTCCAGCCCATTAACTCAAATTGACCACGATTATTGGTATCATCACTCTCCCCGTGATCCAGATAATAGTTGGGGTCCTGAATTTAATTACGAATTTTATGACGAAAAATTAGAAACTTACCCTGCACGAAAATTTACTGGTGATACTATCCGTTTCTGGATTCAAGAATACCATATTGATGGTATTCGCTATGATGCTGCAAGACAAATTGCTAACTATGATTTTATGCATTGGATTGTTCAGGAAGCCAAAAAAACTGCTGGCGCCAAGCCATTTTATAATATTGCCGAACATATTCCTGAAACTACCAGTATTACCAATCTAGATGGACCAATGGATGGTTGCTGGCATGACAGTTTCCGTCATACAATTACAGTACATATTTGTGGTGAAACTTTTGATTTAGAAAGCCTTAAGGATGTTATTGATGCTAAACGTCAAGGCTTTATGGGTGCAACCAATGTGGTGAATTACCTCACCAACCATGACCATGATCATATTATGGTAGAACTAGCTAATCGCAATATTTTTGCCGAAGAAGCCTTTAAGCGGGCTAAATTGGGAGCAGTTATTCTGATGACATCTGTCGGCGTACCTTTGATTTGGATGGGTGAAGAGTTTGGCGAGTATAAACCCAAAACCCAGGAATCATCCAAAATCGATTGGACATTACTCAGCAATGACTTAAATCGGGGTTTGTTAGAATACTATAAAGGCTTGATTAATCTCCGTAAAAATAATCATGCTCTCTACACAGAAAATATCGATTTTATCCACGAAAATCCAGAGACTAAGGTGTTAGCCTATAGCCGTTGGAATGATCAGGGTTCCCGTGTAGTGGTTATCGCCAATTTCTCTGAGAACTTCCTAGCTGGCTATCACATTGCTAATTTTCCGGAAAATGGCACATGGCATGAGTGGACAGGTAATTATAATATTGAAGCTGGTGAATACAGCATCATGACTGACTTAGGTCCATACGAAGCTAAAGTGTTTGTTTGGCAGTAATTGAAAAAATACCCAATTTGTCAGGTGCATTAGATAACCAGACAACTTATGTGGTTTCAGTATTTTAGCAAAAATTGCTGCCCAGATACCCGATTTCACAGAAGTTGTCGGGTATCTAAATCTAGCGATTACTAAGTGACATTCCACCCTACGCCCTGTAATTTAAAGGCACATTAGCTTACTAGCAGTTATTGGTGTCTAAAAATACATTTAAGTGATGAATCTATGACACATAAAAGTTGATTTTTTTTATTTATCTAATTTTAGAGTATATTTTGGCTATAAAATGTGTATATAATTTTTAAGCTTGCACAGAATAACTGAAATCACAAGTTTCGCTCCATGCATCACCAATTATTCGACGCCAACATCGAAAACTCTCACGTTTTATTAACTCCGAAGGAAGTAAAAACCAAATTACCTTTAACGAAATTAGCTGAAAATACAGTTTTGCAATCTAGACAAGAACTAGAAAAAATCCTGGATTTTCAAGATAGAAGAAAATTTATAGTAGTTGGACCTTGCTCAATTCACGATCCCAAAGCAGCGCTGGAATATTCAGCAAAACTGAAGGCTTTGGCTGAAAAAGTGCAGGATAGACTACTGTTAATCATGCGGGTATATTTTGAAAAACCCAGAACAACGGTAGGGTGGAAAGGATTAATTAATGATCCCCAAATGGATGATTCTTTTCAAGTAGAAAATGGTTTATTACTTGCTCGTAGTCTGCTTTTGCAAATTGCTGAATTAGGATTACCTGCAGCTACAGAAGCCTTAGATCCAATCATACCCCAGTACATTAGTGAATTGATTGCATGGTCGGCAATTGGCGCACGCACCACTGAATCACAAACTCACCGGGAAATGGCCAGTGGACTTTCGATGCCTGTAGGGTTTAAAAATGGTACAGATGGTAATATCCAAGTAGCTTTAAATGCTCTACAGTCGGCGAGAACTCCTCATAATTTTTTAGGAATTAATCAAGACGGACAGGTTAGTGTATTTCAAACTAAAGGAAATGCCTATGGTCATGTTATTTTACGCGGTGGTAATCAGCCTAATTTTGATGCAGCCAGTGTACAACTAGTAGAAGAAAAATTGAAAGCAGCAAAATTACCACCTAGAATTGTGATTGACTGTAGTCATGGAAATACAAATAAAGACTACAAATTACAATCTTCTGTCTTAGAAACCGTTATTCAACAAATAGTTGATGGGAATACATCAATAGTTGGGATGATGCTGGAATCTAATTTGTATGAAGGGAATCAACCAGTGAATTGTCAAAAGGAAGAATTAAAATATGGTGTTTCTGTGACTGACAAATGTATTAGCTGGGATGAAACAGAAAGAATTATTTTAGCAGCCTACGAACATCTCAAATAATTACATGTTTTAAGCGCAGAGTCCCACAAAGTGATTTTTCTGCATGACTCTGCGTTTAAAAAATTACAAAATTGTGCCAATTTCCTTCAAATAAACCCGCGTAAAAGGTTCATCTGCTCCCAAGGTGTAATTTTCAATTAACCCGTTACGGTTAATGGAAATATCATCTCCTTTCCTAATTACTACTGGACAATCATCGACAATATCGCGCTGTAGCATCATCTCAGTTTCTGTGGGATTATCTAGAACTACGATATTACTACCCTGGTAAAACATTCCTTTTTCTTCCAAGATTTTTTCTGCGTACTCAGCAATTAACAAATCAAGTTTGGGATTTCGCAACAAACTTTGCACATTTGTGTTGTAATTTTGGCTGAATATTTTTTGTGAGCGATTCACAAAAACGCCATCACGACAGACAGCGCCAATTGTCCAATCAGGATGTTGTAACAGAATATGGTCAATGATGGCTTGCAATTCGGGAACAGAAATTTTATTAAAGGTAATAATCGGTATCTTTGCATCTTTACTTGATGCAAAAAAGGTTGATAAAATATGCGAAGGTACATCCACACTTTCGCCAATGCTAGGGTTAAGATGCATCAAAATTCCCGGTGCAGCGTTAATTTCGAGTATGGAAAAGTTACTAGATTTCCAAGATTCAGAGAGACTTTTGGCAATAACATCAATACCAAGACAAGTCAGTCGGAAGTGTTGAGCAATGTCCTGCGCCAAGATAATATTATCATGGTGGACTGTGTTTGTCGCATCAATGCTGATACCACCAGCTGAAAGATTGGCAACTTTGCGAAGGTAAACAGTGCGGTCTTTCTCAATGACGCTTTTCAATGACAAGCGCTGTTCATCTAGGTATAGTTCCATCGCTTCATCAACCTGAATCTTGGTCATCGGTGAAGTTGCTGTATCCAAACGTTCAGGTTTGCGGTTTTCTTGAGAGATTAATTCCTGAATATTTGAGTATCCATCGCCCACAACCGATGCAGGGCGGCGTTCAGTAGCAGCGACGAATTTACCATTGACACAGAGCAAGCGAAAATCTGCTCCCGATATGCTTTTCTCAACAATTATTCGGGTTGCTTGTTGTTCTGGAATCGCTGCTAGTGCCCTATCATAAGCTGATTCTAGTTCTGTTGCGTCTTGGACATCAGCTGTGACGCCAATTCCTTTGTGATCGACTACAGGCTTAACTGCTACCGGGTAGCCAATTTCCCTGGCTAAGGCTAAAGCTTCTTTTTGAAAAAAGACAATATCACCCTCAGGAACTGGGAAACCCAAACTTTTCAAAAATGCCTTACAGTCATCCTTGCGAGTTGTGAAATCTGAATCTAAATGGCTATCACTGTCAAAAGTTGTCGCTACACCGCGAATTTGTTTTTTTCCGTGGCCATATTGGGTTAATCCTTCTTCCCACAAATAAAAACTGGGAATACCCTTTTGATAGGCAGTGCGCCATAAAGCATATACAGTCGGACCACCGTAAACAGATTGACGGAATCTAGTTTGAAGCCGTGCTAGTAGTTCATCAAAAAGAAAGTCTTCATGTTGAGTAATGGTTTCAAACCAATCCCAAACAAAGTACACCACGCCTCTACTTGTACGTTCATGGAGTGATTGTACACTAATCCGCGCATAATATGGATATGGTTTGACATTCCAACGGTCGAGGTGCAAATCTATATCTAATTTTGCCACTGCTGATACAGTGCGAGCAAACAATTCGGCATAGGATGTGTATGTTTGTTTGCCTAAATCTGGGTAGCGATCGCTAATACTTGAGACATAATCCTCAATAGGTAGAGGCTCCCTAGATTCAGTCAGCGCAAAATTAAATACTATCGCTCCTGTATCCAAATATGGGTTTGGCCCCATGTAATGCTGCAGGTTGAAAACATCGAATACATCAGTTTTTCTAGCATTAATGCGGACGACATCGCTGCTTATTTCTTGAACCATTGATGATACACCTGTGGCTACATACCCTGAAATCATGATTCTGACTAGCCTCAGCTTAAACCTAATTCTCAGCAATTTTAGCTATCTAAGGGCATAATTTATAGCAGGTTTTATTTATATAGGATAGATTTTTGCAGACAAAATTATCTTAGTACAGCGTTTCATTAATTCGCAGCGAATTCTCCGCGCTCCTCTGCGCTTACCTCTGCGTTTAAATTTCCACCCTCAACTCACCACGATTTTACACAAAGCTGTACTTAGGGTGCAAACCTTTGCGTCCCTACTGTCAGGTATGAGAAAATCTCTAACCATTGAAAGGTGTCATCGACTACGAAAATATTTATTAATAAATTTATGGCATTCAAGAGAGAGCCTTGCATGAATAATACACAAACCTTCCTAAGAAATGAAGTTCGACAATTGGCTGAAGAAGCATTTCACCGCCAGCTAATTTCTGGTCATGGAGATGGACCAGAGATCAATGAGTATCAAATTGGATATCAGGGTAAACCTCGTCATTTATCACTAGAACAGGCGCGTTTTTTCTTAATCAACTTGCTTTATCCCAGTGGGATTTAATAGAGGATATTTTGAAAGTGGTTAATTATGTATTATCAACTTTTAGATCCCCTTAAATCCCCCTAACGGTTGATTTTGAAATGATTCCCCCCCCCTTTTTTTAAGGGGGGTTTGGCGATTTGCGACACTTTGATACATCACCAACAACTTTTTAGGGGTCATCTAACACTCACCTCGACAACCCACATTTCACACTCTAGCATTTTACACAGTATAATTACTTAGATTTTCCATTACTTAAGTTATTTTAAAACGTATTTTATCCGTTGATCTATAGGAATCATATTTGAATATTGAAATACACGTAGGCACTGCCCACCCTACTAATACCATTTCACCAAAACGCTGATACATATAGATTGCGCGTAAGGGCACAGCATTGCCGTGCCCCTACCAACGTATTTGTATCATAATTAACGTGAAACAGTATAAAACGTATTTTATCCGTTTATTCAAGGAGATTAAGTATATTATATAGCTTAATTTATCTAAAAAAATCAGTAAAAACCGATTGTGACAAAGGTATTGGTGGGACTACTTGTGAAATTAGTTCAGTCAACAATAAATCTTTCTGATGAATGTCTTTAGAAATTGACATTTTACTATTTTACCGTTCTCAGGCAAAGATAAGAAGAAGAACAATCATTCTAAAAAAGTAAATGTCCTTACAGCCATAAATCACAGCACAATTAGAAATTTATTGTTTAAGAACTTAAAACCCATGTATAAGCCTGTAGAAGATACCTCAATTTCTCTGTATGAAGTTAATCGGAGACGCATCGTCCGCAGCTTGGAATTAATCCAAGATTTAATTGTGATTTCCCTGTGTATTGGTTTATTTAGCTTTATGGTGCTACAGGTGAAAGATATGTTTCTCTCCCTGCTTCCCCCATTGGATTTTCACGCTGTTACCGCTGATATTCTGTTTTTACTCATTTTAGTTGAATTATTTCGACTGTTGATTATTTATCTCCAAGAACAACGAATATCGATTGGAGTAGCTGTGGAAGTGGCGATTGTTTCGGTTTTGCGGGAAGTTATTGTTAAAGGTGTACTAGAGACAAATTGGAGTCAAGTTTTAGCGACTTGCGCTTTCTTGTTAGTTTTGGGAATACTGCTGATTATACGAGTTTGGCTACCCCCGACCTTTGAAGGTATTGATCCAGAACAAGAAATATCTAAACGCTATAAAAGTCGCACCAAGCCGGAATTAATCGAAACCAACGGTCACTAACCATACTATACAGGGTGAGGGCTTAAGCCCTCATTTAAGCACTACTGAAGATAAACTACACAGACGATCGCACATCCTCCACCCATTTGTGCAAATTACCTGTGTTGAGGCGATAACTTAGGGGATGAGCAATCAACCGGGCTGTGCTTTCATACAAAGTTGTAATTTCAATCAAACCATTTTCTTGCAGCGTCCGCCCGGTAGAAACCAAATCCACGATCGCTTCTGACATCCCCGTAATCGGTCCTAGTTCTACTGAACCATACAGGGGTACTATTTCCACAGGTAGATCCAGACTGTGAAAATATTCACGAGCGCAATTGACATACTTAGAGGCAATTCTACCATGAGCGGGTAAATCTAAAGGCGATTTGTAGTCACTAGATGCTTTTACGGCTACAGACAGACGACAATGCCCAAATTGTAAATCAACCAACTGTGCAACTTGCGGCTTTTTCTCCCGCAGCACATCATAACCAATAATACCCAATTGTGCCTGACCATATTCTACATATACTGGCACATCTTGCCCGCGCACCAGCAGTGCTTTAGCTTGTCTGCTAGCGTCAGTAATCTGAAGTTGGCGATTTCCTGCATCTAAAAAAGCACTAAAATCCAATCCTACAGATTGGAACAAGCGGATGCTATTTTTCAGTAGTTCCCCTTTTGGCAATGCAACAGTCAACATTCTTGTTTTTGGTGTCCTTGGCGTCTTTGGCGGTTCATTATTGAGAATATCGCTATATGTTCACCATAAGTGATAATTCTTTACGCCTAGCCCTTTTAAAGTAGGTAATAATTTTGGTTAACAAATTCCTCTTTAATTTCTTTACTATGTGTTCTAAGCGCATCTGCGGTTAAATAAATTACTTTTACACCGCCCAGGCGCCCAGGACGCTCAGAGCAAAGACCCAATTGGTATAATTATTTCTATATCACCAAAGCTATAATGTTTTTAATTGGACAAAGAAAAATAGCTAAGTTTATAAAAAAACATCCTAATGCAAAAGCTTCTTTAGAAAGATGGGTAGTTTTAATCACGGAAAATAATTTTGATTCTTTTCCAGATTTAACCTCTATTTTCCCCACAGCTGATTATGTTAGACCGTATACAGTGTTTAATATTAGCGGTAATAATTTCCGATTAATTGCGGAAATTAGTTACATTGAAAAAACAATTATTATTGACTCAATTTTA
>CAVYXS010000103.1:0-10786 GCA_963772205.1 uncultured cyanobacterium | reverse complement strand
GTTCCTTCGATTCGGTCGTTTTTGTCTTTCTTGTCTTTAGATAATCCTAATTGCTGCCTGAGTATTGAAGTCTGCCACCCTTCTTGTGTATTGGTTGGTGCAATTTCACAGAGCCATTCCAGCATCACTTTTTGACCAACCATCACAGGACTAAAACCTTTGTCGCCTTTCGCTTTGATGTATTCGTAGGTGATTTGAGTTACAGGAAATAATTTGACTAATTCTTTGGTAATTCGTAATTCTAATTCCTTGTTAGCGCGAATACTGGGAGGCAATTTATTCTGTTTGCGGTTGTTAAACCTTTTTTGACGGTGCGCCCTTTGATTAAACGTTACTTTGCGATTTATCCTTCTACCTCGTCTAGCACGTCTCAATAATCGTCTACCATCCATCTTTTTGGTGACATCTGAAAATGGCAATATTAGATGTGCCATAAATAATGTGAATTTAACAGACTGGACACCAACGCCAGTAAACTTTTTACCAGGGTCTAATCCCAAAGCTATTGATTGAGTGTCATAACCAGACGGTTCCACTAATAGCTGAATGCCAAAAATATTGAGGTCATTCTGTACAATCTTGGCTTTACCTTCCTTAAGCCAACGTCTAGCTCTACTGGCTTTTGTTGGCATCATAGGTTTACCGTTTTTATCTAACACTGGAACACGAATCATGGAGATAATCCTCTCGTGTAAGTTGTAAGTCCCTTAGCTCACCATTACCAAAATGTCCTTTCTGCAAGCACCACTAATCAGATGGTTTGTAAATAATCCAGACTAGGGAAACATCTGGAAGTACGTATCAGGTAATGGCTTGTGAGCAGTAGTCATCTCTTAGTTGCAAGCTGATTCTTGCAAGCCTACACTGCACCGGAGGTCAGTGTAGGTAGTTGACCCATTGCATTACAGCATTAGCACACTCGTAACATTCAAGAATCTCAAAACTTGCAACTATCTTACCGACTTCTTGATAAATCTCCTCATCAGATAACTGATACACCTATACACCCCAATATCAAATAAGGTTGTTCACCCCCATGCCCCATGCCCCATGCCCCATGCCCCATGCCCCATGCCCCATGCCCTATTCATCAATTTGCCAGACTTCCTTAGTGAATTCTTCATCGAGAATTTTTTTAGCACGCAAAATGATCAGAATTTTTCCTAATAGAGGAGTCTCTGGTTCAGTTTCCAGCCATTGAAAATCTAATTCTCCAGCATTATTAACTACAAAGTAACTGGAAGCATCCCATTGACGCTGGGCGCGATCTACAACTATCACCACTGGGCCTGGTTGGTTGTGCGACTGATTAGGCAAGCGATCGCTATTCGCTAAAATTACTACTGGATCTTCTGCACTCAACAGCACTTGCCAACCTGGTAAAGGCACCGAAGCTTGCTCACCGCTAAATTTGACTATGCGAAATGGTTCTATTTCGGTCACTAGAGGCACAGCTTTCAAGTCTTCTGGTGTTAATGGCAACTCACCCACTACAGGAATAATCCGGGGTAATTGTTCTTCTGAATCCAGTCTGTAAAATGGTAGTAGCGGAGCCGGGCGTTTGGGAATAACAGTAAAGTCTATTAGCAATTGTTCTATTTGTTGCCTGGCTGTTTGCGTGTGTGCATAACGTAGACCTTTAGCAATCAGACGCGATCGCTGTTGCAAATCTGTGTTTTGGCGTGCCAGTTTCCAAATGTAATAAGCAACAGCGTCCCCTGGATGGGCAGAGAACCCTTGCGGTAAACTGCGAAAATAGGAAAACTCTTTAATTGCTTTTGCGACTTCCCTCGCCTCATCAGCATCGAGTTTGTGCAAGGAAGTTAAATCAGATGCAGTGGCGCGTTCATCTTGGGAAAGTAGGCGCAGCTCGTACAAAACATCACTGCCACGTACAGCGTAATAGGCTAGGGTAGCCTCAGATGCCCCTGCTTTTTGCAAAGAATTATAAACTTGGGAGCCAACAACTACCTGATTTTGTTGAATCGGCTCAAATCCAGTCGCCTCAAAAATCTCTTGGGGATTGTAGCCAGATTTTTGCAAGGTGGCGATCGCAATTCCCCATTCCACCCAGTTACCTTGCTTTTGCCTCAATTTTTTCAGCAAATCTTGTGCGACATCAGCAGCGTTATCAGTATTGGGAGCATTGGGGGGTAGATCAGTCATAATTATCGAGTCCGAGCTTCAACATCAGCGGGTAATTAATACCTCATCAGTCAGTCTAGCTTGAAAATAGGGACTAGGGATTAGGGATTAAGGGACTGACAAATAAAAAAATACTCAACTACTTCTTGTGGGGTGGGCGTCTCGCCCGCCTTTGGCTAGGGGTTGGATGTCCACCCCACAAGATGGAATAATTTATTTCTTGGTAATCCTTGAAAGACAGACTCCCCATCTCCCACTATTTCCCCATCCTCCCTCTTCCCATCACGATGTCTCACTTCATTAAAAATACATCAGCAAATACCCGCAAGGCTAGATAGCTATGATCAACTAAGCTTAGTATGGAAGATTACAGAATAATTAATATTTAAAGGAATTATCTTATGGATAATCCCAGTGTTGAAACTAATACGACTCGTCGTCAATTGATGACTCTAGAACGACCGAAAAAACTGAAAATTCTGGTAGTTGATGATGAGCCAGATAATCTCGATTTGCTGTATCGCACCTTTAGACGAGATTTTCAGGTACTCAAAGCCGATAGTGGGATGAATGCCTTAGAAATCTTGGCAGCTGAAGGGGAAGTAGCAGTTATTATTTCCGATCAGCGAATGCCGGAAATGAAAGGAACTGAGTTTCTCAGTAAGACTGTACCTCAATTTCCCGATACCGTCAGGATTATCCTCACTGGATTTACTGATATTGAAGACTTAGTAGAGGCGATTAACGCTGGGCAAGTCTATAAATATATTACCAAGCCTTGGGACCCTGGGGAACTGAAGGCGGTAGTCCAAAGGGCTGCGGAAACTTACGATTTACTCAAGCAACGCACAGAAGAATTACGCCGCGCCAATGCTCAAATGGCGCTGCTAACTGTTTTAGTAGAAGTAACCCAAGCCGCAACTAGTTTAGAGGAAACTCTCATACCTATTGCTCAGGCTTTTGCGGAAAGTTTTGCGGCGGATGGTTGTATTTTGCAACTGGCTGAGGGTAATACTTTAATTGCCACTCAAGGATATTACAGTGATCAAGGTACTATAAAAAACTGGCTCCCTCAAGACCCCTTGGTCAAAGAAGCGATCGCCACTAGACAAATACAAACATCATTAAATGTTGCTAAAGATTCTAAGTTATCTAGTTTGACTCACTACCAGGAAGCAGGTGTACAGGCGCATGTAACGATCCCGATTACCTATCGCCATCAAGTGATGGGGGTTTTGTCCCTACAGTGGAAAGAACCCTGCACTTTGCGAGAAGATGAATTAAAGCTAATTCATTTATCAGCTCAATTGGTAGCGATCGCTCTCACTAGCAGTGGCTGTCAGAACGCAAAAATTTAGTCAATTGTCAAGAGTCAAGAGTCGAAAGGAGCGACAATATTAACTATTGTCCCTTGACCCTTGACTCATGACTCACGAAATTCGCGCCATTTTTAATCGAATTGCTCCTGTTTATGACCAACTGAACGATTGGTTAAGTCTGGGACAACATCACATCTGGAAAGAAATGGCAATAAAATGGAGTGGCGCCCAAACAGGAGATACTGTCCTAGATTTGTGTTGTGGTAGTGGCGATATTGCCTTACGTTTAGCACGACATGTAGGAGCGACTGGACAGGTGTATGGCGTTGATTTTTCTTGCAACCTGCTAGAAACTGCCAAACAACGCGCCCAAAAGCAGTACACCCAGCCTCCCATCACTTGGGTAGAAGCTGATGTTCTCAGTTTGCCCTTTGATAATCACCAATTTGACGCCGCCACGATGGGCTATGGTTTAAGAAATGTTACAGATATTTCCGCCAGTCTCAAAGAATTACACCGCGTTCTTAAACCAGGTGCCAAAGCCGCAATTTTAGACTTTCATCGACCAGACAATCCCCAACTACGAGCGTTTCAACAGTGGTATCTTGATCATGTAGTTGTACCAATTGCCACAAATTTGGGCGTCAAGGAAGAATACGCTTATATTAGTCCTAGCTTAGATCGCTTTCCTATCGGCAAAGAGCAAGTAGAGTTAGCGCGTCAAGTTGGTTTTGCAGTTGTCACACACTATCCCATCGCGAACGATATGATGGGAGTGCTGGTAGTTAAGAAAAACAGTGATGAATTATGAATAGGGATAAATTCTCACTGTCTAATTCCTGACTTCTGCCAAACCCAATTTTGTTTGTTCATAATTTGAACATCATTTCTAGTTTTTGTCACAAAACTTAATATTGTCAGTAATCCCCGCACTTTTAAAGACCTACCATAGCGCGGGGATTTTAACCTTTCATTTTATGCTGCGATCGCTTATCGCAGTTAAGTTAAGATTACTGAGTTGTTTTATCTTCTAGTACAATCAAATTCTAAGTATTTACACTATCCTACTTACGTGAGCTAAGTGCAAACTTATAAAGAGTTATGGGTTCAATAGTACCAGGATAATTAGTTTGTTCTAGCAGTGGATAGGTTTGCTTTAATTTTGATAGAAGTCCTTCAAGTAAACTGTACTTCATTTTCCCAAAATCATGCATAGTTCCGCTTTGTCGAATAACAGCTAATTGTCGGTAGCCCTTGTGGATTTTATCCTCAATATGTTGTTCTATATCTGACATCAATGTTGGTTTGCTCCATACTTCTGCATAGCCTTGAGGGCTGAATATTTCTGGGTGATTCCAGCGATCAACACCATAAAATTCAACTGGGTGCTTGGCAAAGTAATAACCAAATGTCGGAGCCAAATAGTCAGGGTCTATCAGGTAAATAGTCTTTTCATGGTAATTTTTCTGTATATCAGCAGCTAGTGACCTTATTCCTGATTTATCAATATTCCCTAAAGATAGGGCGTATTTTGTGTTGGGTAAAAACAAAGAAAAAACCAGTAAAACAACCAGCAAAATCACAACTATCTGCCTAGCAAGCTGATTCCGTCTGCTACTCCAGTAGTGATCTATATACTGCAAAAGAATAATGAAACTGTTAGCATAAACTACCCAGGCAATGGGTGCAAAAGGGAACATATAGCGTCCAGTGTCGGAAAGTGCAGCTAACGCAGTAGCCGATACTAAAAAACTAAAGTTTAAGATCAATGTGTATGTCTTTATCCCTATGTTCTGTTGAGTTGAAAATTGCTTCCCACGAGAAAATAACTGAATTAATTGAACAATTAAAGCTAACAAAATAAGTGGTAATAATAATTTTTTCCATTTAATTATAGGAAAAGTATACATTATATTTTCAACTAATATTTTAGGTCGGAGGAACCAAGGTGCTTTAGTAGCCCAAGGAAGACCAGTATGCAGATGTGTTAAGAAAACTGGCAACCACGGTGTAAATAGCAAAAAGATGATTCCAAAAGCTATGGCAAATGGCATTAGGCGAATATTTACCCCAGGATACCACCGCAAGTAAAGAGTAATAATGGCAAGGCTAATAATCAACAACAGACCCGTGTATTGAACGTAAATCAGCAGATCTGCACAAATTATCAACCCTACCAAATACCATCTTGGCTGGTTACTAGCAATGGCTTTGCAATATAAAAGTACTACTAAACAGCATAATAAAGCTGCTAAAGTATACGGTCTAGCCTCCTGAGAGTAATAAATAGCTTCTGGTGCAAAAGTAGTTATGGCAGCAGCAATCACTCCAACTCTACGTGAATTTATCAGACAACCTAGTGCATAAGTAGCGGGAATTAGCAGTAAACCAAAAATGAATGCAGGGAGCTTAAAGGTTACATCGTTTACTCCAAACCAATGCATCCATTGGTGCATAATCAGGTAGAATCCAGGTGGGTTTAGTTCGCTATAGATAACAGTATTGATTATTTCTGGCAGATTTTTTGGGAGTGCATCAAAATAGGTAGATGCTTCATCCCGCCATAAACCTAACCTGAGACTTGGTAGACGTAACAACAAACTAATGAACATCAAACTGCCGAGCATTAGGTGTGACTGCCTAATACTTTGAATGTTAATAGTCAACGGTAAAAATCTTGTCTGTTGCATGGTTTATATATCCAAGATGTAATTCACCAGCGAAAGGAAAAAATCTCCAAAATTAAATCATTTCACGTTAGTGACTCGCCAGCTAAGTTTCAAATTAACGGAGAAATTCCAGACTGTCGCAATGGCGATCGCAATTAAATTGGCAATGTAGCGGTTAGGAATCAGGAAATTAAATATGAGATTTAACACCAGTACATTTAACACCAAACCCGCAAGACAAATGATATTAAATTTCACAAAGCGTTTCAGACGTTGATGTCCTGACTGCTGCTTCATGGTGACATCAGCAAATGTCCAAGCGTCATTCCACAAGAAATTATTAAAAATAGCGATTTCTCCAGCAATAATTTTGCTGCGCGTCAGCGGTAAAGCTAGGGTTGTAGGATCACTGAGCAAGTAAAGTATCACCATATCGACAAATACCCCACTTAAACCCACCAAACCAAAGCGCAGGAATCTACCGATGGGGAACTTAGCTAAGAAACCTGTGGCTAGACGTAAACGCAATAAGTGGTGTATATATTCCACATATTGCTTCCATGTCACCTTACTTTCACCTTCTTTGCGCTCACAAAAAACATAACCAACTTCGGCGATTTCTCGTACCTTACCGCGCCCGATAATTTCCAAGAGAATTTTATATCCAACTGGATTGAGTATTGCACCTGCGATCGCACTCCGACGCACCATAAAATAACCACTCATGGGATCAGAAACTCTCCCCAATACCCCAGGTAAAATCATCAATCCCAAAACCTGAGCGCCACGGGACAAAATACGTCGAGCCACACTCCAACTACTAACACCACCGCCTTCCACATGACGACTAGCTACAGCTAAATCGGCTCCCTGCGTCATCTCACGCAACAATTGTGTCAATACCTCTGGGGGATGTTGCAAATCTCCATCAATTACCCCTAAAATACTTCCCCTAGCTACTTGCCAACCACGAATCACCGCTGAGGATAATCCCCGCTCGTTTTGGCGTCGCATTACCCGCAGTTGGGGGTATTCGTCTGTCAGAGATTGTGCTACTTCCCATGTGCGATCGGGACTATCATCATCTACTACAATCAGTTCATATTCACCAGGGATAGACTCATCTAGTAACTGGCTCAATATGCTGACAACTTTCTCGATATTGTCTCGCTCTTTGTAAGTGGGAATTATTAGAGAAAGTAGGATACTTCCATCATCATTATGGGGCAATTCCGAAATTTGTAATGTACCAGTTGGTACTGATAACAATGAATTATGGTTACTGTTACTCATTAAGCAGAATATAGGTAAATTGTAAAATATTGCTATGCAATATTTGAGCGAGAACACCCAGAAGATTCTGGCATCACAATCCCAAAAAAGGTTTATTCAAGTCGTATAAAACCATATCTGTTCGCGAACTATTCCCGTAGGGCTAGGACTTACTACAAGCGAATCACCCAGGAAAAACAAATTACGATTAGCTTATGTACTCTGGTTTTCTGAACCTCTGTTAATAGCTGAGTCATATCCAGGGCTATTTCATGCAAAATGGGAATTTTTGAAGCGTGTGTTTATGTGCTAAATTATTGTTCCTTACCAAAAACATTGATGAAAATAGCCATGAAACCCAAAATTAAATAGCCCTGGCGTCATATTAAAGATCTACATTAAATGCCCCTGTAATGTCCGTGAGTATACATTCCATAATCTATATCAATTTTCAATTACTTGTATTTAATTCATTAAAACTTCATAAAAAAATTCGTAAAAACCATGTGGACAAGAAAATATCTGTTTGTTTATAAGTATCACATATCACAAATTATTACCGTTATTTTATGGAGGTTAAGTAACACATAGCAAAATTTTAATTAATTGAACTAAAAAAAATCACCAATCCAAGTCAGTAAAAAATTTATATGACAAAATTAAATTTTTCATAAAGATATTAAATTCCCAGTCTATAGCGCTTCTCAGTTGGATGCAATACAAAATTATATCGTCGCGTGTAGGGGCACGGCACTGCCGTGCCCTTACGAGTGTATTGGACTCAACCGATAACCGCTATAGTATTTGTATTTTCCTCAAGAATGGTATGTTTTTTATGCTAAAAATACGTAATAAAATGGGATATTCGGTTACCTTATTCATCACTTAGTCCGTTTCTTTCAGCAACACTACGGATATTACTATTTAATACTTGTTGAACTATAGGACTACTATGTGATTTTTGAACAAAATTAGGTATCGTAGGGTGCGTTAAGCGACAGTACGGCATCAAATCCTTAATGATGGTGCCGTACTCAGCGATAACGCAACGCCAGTTCGTACCCTCCGGGAAGCCCGCCCGTAGACAAAGGCGGGCGAGACGCCCACCCTACAAGAAATTATTGGATGTTTTTTTATTTGTCAGTCCCTTAGCAATTCCCGTCAGCAAAGAGCAAGTAGAGTTAGCGCGTCAAGTTGGTTTTGCAGTTGTCACACACTATCCCATCGCTAACGATATGATGGGAGTGCTGGTAGTTAAGAAAAAGAATGACTAGTTATGAATTATGAGTAGTGATAAATTCTCACTGTCTAATTCCTTACTCCTAATTCCCAACTCCTAACTGCCAACTCCTAACTTTTAACTCCTAACTCCTTACTTTGGATTGGTCTCATCTCTGGCTTTATGTATCTCCCCCGGTGGTGGGCGGAATTATTGGCTATTTCACCAACGATATAGCCATCAAAATGTTGTTTCGTCCCTACCAAGCAATTTATATTGGTAGTACAAGATTACCGTTCACGCCTGGATTGATTCCCCGCAATCAGGAACGCTTGGCTTTGAGGATTTCTAATACTATCATGGGGTCGTTACTGACTCCAGACGAATTGCAAAAATTAGCCCGCCGCTTGTTAGAAACAGAACGGGTACAATCAGCAATTCTGTGGTTATTGCAATTAGCAGTCGAACAAGTAAAATCAGCCGAAAAAAATCAAAAAAGCGCCAAAGTTGTGGCAGGAATTTTGCGTGACTTGCTAGGGGAATCCTTACCAAGGTTACTGAAAGTTTTGGCGCGGCGCGAAGATTTTTTGGAAGCGCAAATAAATCAAATTTTTGACCAAATTTTACTAGAATTTCAACTGAGTGAGGAACAATCTACGCGTCTGGCTGATTGGTTATTGGAAGTAGTTCTTCCCCCAGATGTGCTGCGCCAGACAATAGTTGATTTTTTGACTGATAAGACAATTCAAATTATTGATGAAAGCTTTCGTGAAAAAACTAGTGGGACTTATTGGGTAGTCGCGAATTTATTTGGTTTACGTAATACTCTAACTAGGTTAAGAACTTTTTGTTTAGATGAAAAAGATGCGACTAATGCTCGTTTGCAAGAATTAATTCAAGAATTGCAAATGCGCGATCGCATCAAAAAATTACTGCAAAATCTATCTTTACAAAACCTACCAATTGGGACAGTGCGCCAATTGCGAAAAACTACCCGCGAAAGTGTCCGTCATTATGTGCTAAATAGTGGTAGCGATTTTTTACAGGGATTAACTGACTCTGTTGATTGGGATAATATTGCTATATTGCTGCTAAATCGTCTGAGCGCTTCACCTGTTTTGAGTACTTCTTTAGAAGTCGTCAGTCAGGAATTAGCGTTAATTTTAGATAAATATTTAGAAAAGGATTTAGAAAAAATTGTTGCCCAGGTAATTCCCATTTTATCTATAGATCAGGTGATTGTTGACAGGGTAAAAGCTACTTCACCCGCTGATTTAGAAGCGGCGATTGAGGGAATTGTCAAAAGTGAATTACAGGCTATTGTCAATTTAGGTGGTGTTTTGGGTGTGGTTGTGGGCTTATTTCAAACAATATTTTTACTGTTTAATCAATAAATTTCGGTTTGTAGTGTTCGGTTGCCAGAGTACTAGAGAGCCATTTTCAACCAGCCAAACATTTGCTCTACTGTTAGCTGTAGTTCAATTCCCGCTAGCATTGGTAAATTATCGCCTCCTTGCAACAGTTGTGGTTGTTGTCCTGGGAGGAATATTAGTACACTGCGATCGCCTGGATCAATAAACCAACCTAATTCGCTGCCATACTGTAAACAATAAAGGATATTACCAATTACCTTATTTGGCTTCTGTTCAGGGGAGAGAATCTCGATTGTCCAGTCGGGATGCAGTAGAAAATCATCAGGAACTTCTCCTTCGGCATTAAATGGGATACGATGCCAAGAAAACACAGCTATATCAGGTATAATTGACCTAGTACCAAAAGTACACCGCAGTTCGGGAAAAGCGTAAGCAATTTTCTGCTCCTCAGCTACTTGATTAATACCAGCACCAAGTTTACTCTGTAATCGGCTATGTCTTCCCTTCGGCATGGGCTTTTGGATAATCTCACCATCAATATATTCACTACCTGGTTTAGTTTCTGCAAGTTGGAGGAACTCTTTTAGGGTGATTCTTTGGGGCGTTGTCGTGGTCATATTTGACCTCTAGCTGATTGAACTGATTTTAGCTCTAGTAGTCCACTACATTAGTTCTAATGGGCTGTAGTAAGCACTTTAGTCCTTCAAAATCCACAGAGTTGAGTCCTAAGGCGTTAAGTGCGGGACGCTATGCGTAGCCAGATCCCCGGAAGGTAGACTACGAATTTAT
>CAVYXS010000102.1:0-12554 GCA_963772205.1 uncultured cyanobacterium | reverse complement strand
CCATCAGCCCAGATGGTCAAACTTTGGTGAGTGGGAGTAGCGACAAGACTATCAAAATCTGGAACCTGCAAACAGGAAAGTTGAAATCTACCCTCACTGGTCATTCCAAGTCAGTTAATTCCGTAGCCATCAGCCCAGATGGTCAGACTTTGGTGAGTGGAAGTGATGACAAGACTATCAAAATCTGGAACCTGCAAACGGGTAAGTTGAAATCTACCCTCACTGCTCATTCCAGAGGGGTTAGTTCCGTCGCCATCAGCCCAGATGCTAAGACTTTGGTGAGTGGGAGTGGAGACAGGACTATCAAAATCTGGAATATGCAAACAGGTGAGTTGAAATCTACCCTCACTGATCATTCCAAGTATGTTTGTTCCGTCGCCATCAGCCCAGATGGTCAGACTTTGGTCAGTGGGAGTAGAGACAAGACTATCAAGATTTGGCGGATGCCGTAGTGGTAGGGGCGCAAGGCTTGCGCCCCTACGAGTGTATTGGACTCAAACGAGAACCGCTATATCTGTAAGTGCCGACTACAACAAAATTAATTGACCAATGCGTTTTAATACACTTAGTACCTGTTGAAATTCTGCATCTCGTTCAATTGATAACGCATAAGAACGAGCATATTTTGGCTTTTCTTGCTGAACTAGCTTGACAAAAACAAACTCTCTACCATTGACAAGTAACCCAAAAGTTGGTTGTTCAATATTGGGAGTATCAAGCATATAAGCAAGTGCTTGAGGTAATGCGGTTAAGACATCAAATTTAGTGCTTTTAGATTCAATAACTAATATCCAAAAACGTTTTTGAATTACTAAAACATCAATATTACCTTTGACTATTATGCTTTCATCTACAGCGGAAATATCAGTAGATTTTTCAGTTTCAATTTCAAAATGTGGCTGATAAAAACCTGCTAAATCTAGCAGTGGAGATAGCACTACCATCTTCACTGCTTCTTCTGACATTGGACGACGTTGACTTAAATTTAAATAGTTGCTTTTAACTCGTTCGAGCGATAAATTATCTGCATCATTCAACGATGGTAAATCATTTGTCCATTCTGTGAAAAAATCAGCATTTGTAACCAATTGCAAACCAAATTTTTCTTCTAGTTCATAAAGGCTGATATCCCGCGATTGGATTGTTTCCACCATAATTAATTGGGGAATAAGAAATACATCTGTATTATATATCATTCCATTATCTGTCATGGCGACGTAAGAGAATGTTTGAAAAGTTTTGGGCAATGTTGGTGACAACTACTACTCTGTCAAGATAAAAATGATGGACTGTAGTGCGGGCATCTTGCCCGCGTGAGCGAGACGCTCACACTACCAAAAATCCCTCAAAACAAAATTGACAGACAACTACACTAGCATTGTCCTCGGTGAGTGGGACTAACACAAACATCTTGGTCTTCAACCCACGTTCGCATAGCGTTCCGTAGGTAGGAAAGGTGGGTAAAGTCTCGTTTAGCCGCGATTTCTAATCGCCGGGGCTGGTTGTTCTTTGACATAATCACCTTTAACAGTTGTCCCACAATAACTTTCTTCAAATAAACAATCAAAAATCAGTTATAATAGTAAAATGTAGATTTTTAACCATCAAATTATGATAATTGCAAATCAAAACTTTCATGTAGTAAAAGAAGCTATCTTAACTACAGAAGAAGGAAACTTAACATTAGCAGAAGTAGCCAAGGCAAAAGTTTACCGAGTTCTCACAAACGATGCTGGACAGATTC
Organism: uncultured cyanobacterium; assembly: GCA_963772205.1. Classification (GTDB taxonomy): domain Bacteria; phylum Cyanobacteriota; class Cyanobacteriia; order Cyanobacteriales; family Nostocaceae; genus Gloeotrichia. Next base: position 10,810 of record CAVYXS010000102.1, on the reverse strand, counting down.
TATTAGACCCTGTGGACATAGAAAAGATTCCAGAAGAACAGCGCTGGTTGTGGCAAAATCCAGAAGCGCTGGGAATGGTACTACGTGGTATACAGGAAGCAGCAGAAGGAAAAGGGCATTACTTGGGTTCATTTGCTCAGTATGCGGATTTGGAGATTGATGATTAAATGCAATTTCAACTCATCTACCAACCCACAGCAGAAGCAACCCTAATCAACCTGGAGCAAACCGACCCTAAAAAGTATCGGAAAGTACTAAAAACCTTGGCTTTGATGGAAAATAATCTGCGTCATCCCGGTTTGCAAACTCATAAATTTGATGATTTATGTGGTCCAAATGGGGAAGAAGTATTTGAAGCATACGTAGAGAATAAAACACCAGCCGCATTTAGAGTGTTTTGGTACTATGATCCAGATCAAGGAGTGATAACAATCTTGGCAATTACTCCTCACCCTTAATATTTATCCCCAAATTTTTTGCATATTTAGTACAAAACCAGGTAAAACATTTTCCCCGGAAATGGTTTGAGGTAATTTTAAAACTTCCACATCTTGTCCTGGACGATAAATTTCTACTTCCTGTTTTTTTCGGTTGATCAACCAACCTAGACGACAACCATTTTCGATATACTCTTGCATCTTCATCTGAGTTTTTTTCAAGCTGTCATTAGGTGACATTATCTCGATGACAAAATCGGGACATAGGGGAATAAATTTTTCTTTTTGTTCTTTAGTCAAAGCATCCCAACGAGATTTTTCTACCCAAGAAACATCAGGAGAACGGTCAGATCCTGAAGGTAAAGTAAATCCAGTTGATGAATCAAAAACTTCCCCCAATTGATTTTGTTCATTCCATGATGCTACTTGCAGAATTAAATTAACATTACTTCTTCCTGTTTCTCCTCCTGTTGGTGGCATTATAATTAATTCTCCTTGGGCATTGCGTTCTAATTTTAAATCTGGATTTTCTGCACACAATTGATAAAACTGGTCTTTTGTCAGTTTAATTACAGAATTGAGGTTTAATGTCAGTGCTGTCATAGGAGTATCTCCCGTTTTTGTTCGCGGACTGGGCTACAAACCTATATCCATTTTGTTGTAGCAACTGGCGTGTTTGCTTCCGTTTTTTATTTTACCTGCTCGTAGCAGTAAGATATTTGAAGCCGCAGATGTAGATGCCCGCAGGGTGGCTTCCCATAGGGTACGCTGATAAACGCAGATGACTGATTTTTGGACTACAGTTCTTGAGTTTGCCCAAGCTATTACAACCAGGGTGGGTAAACAATTGATGCAGGATTTTGGACACGTACAGGCTTCGCTCAAAGCTGATGGTAGTTTGGTGACGCAAGCCGATAAATGGGCTGATCAGGAAATTCGGGATGCGATCGCTGCTAATTTCGCTGGTTATGGTATCCTCACCGAAGAAAGCGAACGGGTGTTTCCCGGTACAGAATGGTGTTGGGTAATTGATCCTGTGGATGGTACAACTAACTTTACACGGGGGCTTCCCATTTGGTCAATTTCCCTGGGTTTGCTGTATCAAGGTACGCCAATTTTTGGTTATATTTACGTACCACCCCTAGACCAAGCCTTTCATGGATTTTGGCAAGGTACATCTCGATTAGCAACGCCAACAGGGGCGTTTCTCAATCACCATCCCATCCACACCAGTGGGGATGCTCCCAGTAATCATCACTTTTTTAACCTCTGTTCCCGCAGTACTGGAGTCATTAAACCAGGCTTTCCCTGCAAAATTCGCATGTTGGGAGTCGCTAGCTATAACTTCCTCACAGTGGCGACTGGCGCCACCCTAGGAGGGATTGAAGCCACACCAAAAGTGTGGGATTTCGCCGCAGCTTGGGTGATTGTCCAAGCTGCTGGCGGTACGTGGGTATCACTGAAATCAGAGCCATTTCCCTTAACACCAGGAGAAGATTATAGCGATCGCTCTTTTCCCACCTTGGTTGTCAGTCACCCGGAATTGGTGCCCGTATTTACACCATTTCTCGCAGGGGTAAAGATTTAATCAGGGAGATTGTACCCTAGTCCCTAGTCCTCATGGCAATTTTGACGATCTGTCAGGAAATAACTTTTTTCACACGTATATATAATCACACGGTTTAATTCACCTGTGGAGTTATTGACTAATAGGTCGTCGATTATAAACAGCCATGTTGTCGAATCCATCTTTGATGCAAGAGTTTTTTAGGAACTCTATAGAAAAAAAAGAAGTTTTATTAGCAAACTCTTCTTTAAAAGCCGAAATGGTGTATAATACCAACCAACTAATAGCCAAAAAAGAGGGGCTAATAGCCACTACAAAACTTACTAATACAATACCTGAATTCTTGATTAATTCAAATTCATCATATTGGGAACTGATGAATGAAACCTTAGCGAATTATAGCTATATTCTTACAGAAGAAATAGATCACCGAGGTTTCACCAAATATAAATATTGTTCAATTCCCAAAGGTTATAAAATGCAATGTACCAAATCGGTTTTATTGTGGCAATCATGGTGGAAATATCGTAAATCCACTTCACAATTAGGAATTCCGATGGACATTTTAATTCAAACCAGGGATTCATGGTATGGTATTAAAGATTTAAATATTAGTGATGGACTTCTATATATTAAAACCTTAGTAAATGAAATAGCAATTCACTCAGAAGATATGGTAATTTGGCTAAGTAAAATTGAGTCTAATCCTAAATGTTAATTACCTAAGTTGCTAGTAACGCACCCTACTTGATGATGGTGCGTTACGGATTTCATCCTAACGCACCCTACGATACCTAAAAATCCTTATTCATCCCGCATTTATGCAACGCCCATTTTTTATCAAAAAATGAAAATTTATACTCCGATTCAGCAACGCCGATTTAATTTTGATGGGGGAAAATAAAATCTGCGATCGCCTTGTCTGCTGTTGACGAAATAGCTGGAGGAAGACTGAGCAACACAGAACGCTGAATCACTTGTTTATCCTGAAGACGACGAGCGACACGGCTAGGAATACCGTAACCGTAGATAATGTGTCCCTGACCAGCTAATACCACCACTTGATAATCTGGATTAGCTCTGATAAACTTAGCGATAGATTCTGCCATTGTTTCATCCCACAACACTTGCGCCTCAAAAAAGCGGGATGCATCGGCACTGTTACCATGTCCTGCTGCTTGATGATGTTGAAAAGCAGCTAGCGCCAGTTGGCGATATTGCTCATTATCTGTGCGAATTGCCGATAATGGGGGAATTTGCGCTCTTTGGGATGGCGTCAGACTGTTTAAACCTTCACGTGCGACTTTGCGGGTAATGTCACTGGGAGTATTTAAAGCTAAAACCGAGAGTTGTTTGTCCTGAGCAAATCGCAGGATTGGGGCGTAATATTGCCAAGGAAAACCCCAGCGTTTTTCATACTCGCTTTGTGCTACAAGTTCTTGCTCAGAGATTTTCCCAGCCAAATATTGATTAATCACACCTTGATAGGGACGCTGAAACATTTCTAAAGCGATCGCAATTTTGGGATTACCCTGATAAAGTTCCCGAATAATTTTGAGTTGATTTTGGTGGTCTTCGAGACTATCATGAGTTTCACCCAAATACACCACATTCGCCTTTGCCAGTGCTGGTAAAATTTGTGCTAAACTACTAACGCATTTACTACCCACAAACACAGCACAGGGATTTTCTACTGGTTCAGCGTAACTTGGCAACATCCAAAGTAAAAAAATGCCCAATGATAAAGTAAATACCTGGATGGAAACGGAGTGGGTAAAATTAACTTTCATCTGTGATTAAATTTATAAATTTTCTGAAGGATATTTTAGGCATTTCTGTTTAAACTTTCTCATCCTCTTTGCGCCTCTGCGCCTCTGCGTGAAAAAAATCAGCCCACAAATATGCACAAAGAGTAAGAATTGACAATACTTCTTTAAACATTATTCTATTCGCTCATCAGCAATACCATGAAAGGAATCTGGCTCGAAAACAACCAATTACAAATCCGCACAGACATACCCATTCCCGAACCACCATCAGGAGAAGCCCTGGTGCGCGTTGTGCGTGCGGGTATCTGTAACACTGATATAGAACTACTCAGAGGCTATTATCCCTACACAGGCATTTTAGGGCATGAATTTGTAGGTGTTGTCGAACAAGGGCCAGAACACCTAATTAACCAGCGAGTAGTCGGCGAAATTAACGCTGTTTGCGGTCATTGTCGCTTCTGTCGCCGGGGACAACCGACACATTGCGAAAACCGTACAGTTTTGGGAATTGTCAATCGCCACGGAGCCTTTGCTGACTATCTTTGTTTACCTGTACACAATCTGCATCTCGTACCCGATCAAGTCCCCACAGACGTAGCAACTTTTACCGAACCCGTAGCAGCAGCCCTAGAAATTCAGCAGCAGGTGGCGTTGAGTGCAGATGACCGAGTAGTAGTCATTGGCGATGGTAAACTGGGACAATTGGTAGCCCAGACATTAGCTTTAACCGGTTGTGAACTGCTGGTAGTGGGGCGTCATCGAGAAAAACTGGCTAACCTAGAAGCCAGGGGTATCAAAACCGGACTAGCCGACGCTGTGGTTGATGGTTATTTCGATATCTCCGTTGAGTGTACAGGAAATCCCGAAGGATTTGCGATCGCCCGCCGCGCCCTGCGTCCTCGTGGTACATTAGTTTTGAAAAGTACCTATGCAGGCAATCTCAGCCTAGATGCTTCTTCTTTAGTAGTCGATGAAATTACACTCATTGGCTCTCGTTGTGGTCCCTTTGCGCCAGCACTCCACCTACTGGCTACAGGACAAGTAGATGTAAAACCCTTGATTCATGCTCATTATCCCCTCAGCGAAGGACTGGCGGCTTTTGAGTTGGCTCAGAAACGCGGAGTTTTAAAGGTTTTGTTGGAAATTCAAGCAGCATAGTTTGTATTAGGCTTTAGCGCTAAAATAAATCCATAACTAATTGATGCCGTATCAATTCTATGACGATCGCCCAAGAATTAGATCCCGAAATAGGCATCTGTGAAGATGTTATCTTTCCTCCTGGTGATTTATTAAGTGACGAGCCTCCCTTGGAAACAGAACTGCATCTACGACAAATAATTCTACTTTTGCAATGTTTAGAATGGCTGTGGCGAGACAGAAATGATTTCTACGCAACAGGAAACCTGACTATATACTACAGTCCACGCCAACGCAAATCAGAAAACTTTCGCGGCCCAGACTTTTTTGTAGTGCTAGGAACTGAACGCAAAACCCGAAAAAGTTGGGTAGTGTGGGAAGAAGATGGCAAATATCCCAATGTAATTGTGGAAATTTTGTCTAACTCCACAGCTAATACAGACAGAGGGTTAAAAAAAGAAATTTATCAAAATACCTTCCGTACACCCGATTATTTTTGGTATGACCCATATACACAAGAATTTGCAGGCTTTCATTTATTAGATGGCGAGTATCAACCTCTACAACCCTCCGAGCAAGGATATTTGTGGAGTCATCAGCTAGGATTATATCTGGGAATTTATCAGGGACTGTTGCGGTTTTTTACACCAGATTATCAATTAGTTCCGACACCTGAAGAAACGGCAGAAGAATCAGAACAACGGGTAGAACAAGCAGAACAACGGGTAGAACAAGCAGAACAACGGGCACAACAGGAAGCTGAAAAAGCCCAACGTTTGGCAGCAAAATTGCGGGAGTTAAATATCGACCCAGATAGAATTTAGCTAACTACTAATTCGTCGTTAATTTGTGTAATGGCAATTTAACTTTAGCGTGAGTTAGGTGCATATTTCGAGATGATTTGTCACAAAAAATATATTCCTCCAGCGCCTAACTCACCGCCAAATTACTAATTCAACGAGGCGGTAATCGGCTGTAAAAAATGCCAATTTTATCGAAAATGCTGACGTTTTTTACGTAAAAAGCGAACTATAAGCTGGGTATTGCACCAAATTATTCGGGTGTTGGTAACTTATCGTAAGCTTCTGGCTCAACATCTGGCACTTTTGCCAAGACAGCTTCATATTTTTCTCGACTACCCCGTTTTGCCAACACTTCTAAATATGTTTCAGTTGTCAACGCTGCAATTTTTTCTGCAACTGCTGTGGCAATAAACTGATCGACAGAAATACCATCTTGTTTTGCCAACTCTTGCAAACTCTTGTACAGAGAGTCAGGAAGTTGAACATTGAGGTTACTCATAGCAATGCTCCAATAGATTGTAGAAACTCAGCTGGTGTAACTGTTCTGATTCCAAAACGCTCGATGCCAACAAAGTCACGAGTGTTGTACGTCACTACACTATCACATCCTGCCTTAACTGCCAGTTCTAACACCATATCGTCTTTTGGATCGGGCAGATATGGTCGCCAGAGAAAAAATATTTTATGTCGTTTCGCAACCAAACAGTGAAACTCTATTAGTTGTTCAATATCTGTTGCAGTGACATACAAATTTGAAAGTTCTCGTGATAAAACCTCTTGATATTCCAAAACCAGGGGAACAGACAGATGGATGTCAAATTTTCCTGTACCTACCAGAGTCAGTAGACGGAAAGCAGTGCCACGTCTAGAACGCAACCCAGAAACAATAACGTTTGTATCCAATACGACTTGCGGAATTGACATAAAAGCATTGTGCAAGTTTTTGATTTACGAATCAATCCTTACTCAGACATACAACAATTTTCGGGTGAATGAGGTACATGGGTAGGGGCTGTATTTTCGGAGTTAGGAGTTAAGCGTGAGGAGTGAGGAGTTTTCCTATCTCCGCATATTTCTAGTACAGATAAGGATTGGTTTTAGCTTGAAAATCACTACAATGAATCGCCTCTTCTGTATTGGCGATGGAAGGGTGTACAGTACATTTAAGACGGTAATCGGCGGTAAAAAATTGGCAATTAGTACAGGGAATTTGATGCATTTGCTTGGCGATCGCTACACTGTCTCGCGCTGTTGTCCATAGACTCCAAACGACAAGAATCACTAAAGTCCAAGCACCGATAAAGCAAACAGGGACTAAAAGTGGTTGAATTGTGCGAAATATCAAATAAATCAGTTCTAACACGGCAAATCCTGATAAAAGTTAGGAGTTAGGAGTTAGGAGTGTTATATCTTGTAGCGGATGAGTTGATCTCGTATAGAGGCTATTGACAAGTTCAGATCCCTTTGCTACTCAACTCCTCACTCCAAACTTTTCACGTAAAAAGTATAAATTAAATGCCAGCATGACCAAGGGCTAAACCAGCAACTAGCATTCCTAAAACGAGGAATGGTTGGGCGCTGGCTTGGTACTTCACATCATTCTTGAGAGGGTCACGCAGAAAATACATATCCTGGAACGTGATTTGGGGGATAATCAACAGTACGAGAATTGATGCATACAAATTCTCATGAATACTCACGAGATATGCAGCAATCAATCCTTGAAATAAATCAATCATCACCACACAAATCAAAGCTGCAGTTTGGACACCAAACATGACTGGTAATGATTGTAAACCCAATTGGCGATCGCCTTCTACACTTTTAAAATCATTAACAATCGCAATACCCAATCCAGCCAAACTGTAAATCAGGGTGAGAACCGCAATTTTCCAATTGAGTTCGCCAAATAAAGCATGACCCGCCCACCAAGGTAAAGCGATGTAACTGGCACCTAAAGCATAGTTCCCTAACCAGCCGTTTTGCTTGAGTTTCAGGGGAGGCGCTGAATAGATGTAGGCGATAAAAGAACCAAATATAGCCAGGGCTGTGACATTGGGGAAGTCATGTCCCGCCCAGACATCGAGAGTAAACGCCACGCCAATACCCGCTAAAAATAATACTACAATCTGCGTAATTACTTGGCGTTCCGAAATAGCGCCGGAGGGGATAGGGCGATAAGGTTCGTTAATCGCGTCAATTTCGCGATCGTAGTAATCATTCAGGGTTTGGGTATAACCAGTCAGCAGGGGGCCGGAAAGCAACATACAAAGCGCTGCTTTTAAGACATTTTCCAGGCTCCAAGTATAGTTACCAGAAGAAGCCGCACCACAAACGACACCCCAAATTAAGGGAATCCACGTAATCGGCTTCATCAGCTGCAAACGGATTTTCCAAATTGAAGTTTCCCCTGGTGCAGCACCTTTCATCCCTAGCATTTGGCGAGTTTTTGCAGTGCGATCGCTCGTAGCTGCAGCTGGTTCACTGGGATTAATGGCTACTGAGTCTATTACCTCAGCCGGGTGGGAATTTGGGTTAATGGGAGTTGAGTCAGACATAAGTTAATTAAATAGTGAGGAGTTAGGAGTAGCCTCTCAATTTTTCTTGGTGTCCTATTTGCGTTCGCAAAGCGCCCCTAGCCAAAGGCGGGCGAGACGCCCACCCCACAAGAACTAGTTGAGTATTTTTTTTTGGAAGTCCCTAAGACACAAAGAGGAAAATAGTCCTGTTTAAAACGAAATTATCAAATAACTATTTTGAAACTTCGCGCCAGCAACAGGTCTACCACTTAGGGCTGGGGGTAAGAAGATATTGCGCCGTTGGTCGCCTGCTTCTACAGTGACTTCTGGACCTGATTGGGTGAGTTTTACCTGTTTTTTGTCAAATCCAGGCAGAAATAAGCGTACCTGTCGATTGTGGACATCGATTTCAATGGGTTTGGGAGCCTGTACTGCTTGTTCGACAAAGTTCGGTAAGGCGTCGATTAGCTGTTGCCAATCACCTATTGGGGTGTCAGGAATTACACTCACATTTAGGGGGCTAAATTCTTCTTTGAGGTTGGCGTTGGTATCACCAGACACTTGAAGCACGCCACCAACAGTCAGACCAACTTGTTGAGCGCTACCCCATAAATAACGAGTAGTTGCGATTTCAATTGGCTCTGAAGTAGTGACTAAAAAGGCTGCAACGCGTTTGGGATCAGCAACAGCAGCTGTACCCTTTTCTAAGAAATTATTGACTTGGTTGGTAGGTTGAGCGAAGTTATCTGCAGTCCAATTAAAATTGAAAAAGGAGCTAATTAGCGGTTGAATCAAGGGTGAGTCTGCTATTGCTTTGCCTAAATCGGAGTTAACAAATAATTGCCGAAAACGCCGCACATACCAACTGAGAGATTCTGGCAACCCTAACATCCGCAGGGTGGAAGAATCACCTGCGCCATCGTAAACGATCGCATCATATTTACCACTGGCATCATATTCGCGAATCGCATTTAACGCCAGGGCGCTGTCCATTCCTGGTAATACTACCAGTTCTTGACCAAAAACCTCTTTAAAAATAGGCGTGCGGAGGTATTGCGCCTCAAGTTTTTTGGCTTCTTCCCAGTTCTGTTCTAGGAGTATAGAGGCTTGGAACTGCACTACTTGCAAATTGGGAGCGATTTGGTGGGGGTCAGAAGTTAGGCTAGTACCTAGCAGAATGGATAATGCTGGTTCTGCATGTCCTGCTAGGAGTACGCGCTTACCTTGGGTAGCCAATAATTTGGCGGCGGCGATCGCAATTTTTGTACGAGCGATACCGCTTTTGCCCAAAAATGTCAATATCAGGGACATTACTTAATATATTTCCAATTACCGCCGGTGTTTTCAACTCCAACTTAGCACTTGGTAAATCCTAAAAGCTTCTGCCTTGAGTTCTGCTTATTGTACAAGTTTGATTTCATCTTCAAAAAACCAAGTCGCAGAATTGTCGTCAAACTTCACCACCACACCAATACCACCACCATCAGTGACTTTGTAGCCTGTGATGATGCCTACTTGTCCGAGTTTTTTGACGATAGGGGCAGAAACGCGATCGCGCAAACGATACACCTTAACCTGTTGTCCGATTTCCATGCCTACTTACAATGCAATAAACCAAATCTCAGTTTAGCGGAATGCGTGACGCTTCTGTCAGCGATTTTGGGGATTGGGGAGATGGGGAGAAAGAAGAAATGATAACTGAGGTAACAGTAAAATTAGATCAACATATTTATTAGGAAGGCGATGGCACCACAAGCGCCGCAGGCATCGCACTTAATATTGATCCAATAATTCCCCATTCCCTAATCCCACCATGTATCAACCTACTCCACCGCGTCCACCTCATGAAACCTTGCCGACGATGTATGATTTACCTAGTGAATTAATAGGAGAATCAGGGTTGCCAGATGAATTTCACCGCATTCAGGCTGAATTACTCAGTGAAACTTGCCAGCCTCCTAACTATTCCTCTGAAGAAATTTTACTTGCTAGTGATTTAAACCTATATTATGATCCTCGCCATCATCTGTGGTATAAGCGGCCAGATTGGTATCTGGTTTTGGGTGTTCCTAGTGCTAATCAACTGCAAGATTTACGCTTAAGTTACGTTGTCTGGGAAGAAGGGATAGATCCATTTTTAGTAGTTGAATTACTGTCACCAGGGACAGAACAAGATGACTTAGAAAAAACATTGCGGGAGGTGAATCAACCACCGACAAAGTGGGAAGTTTATGAAAGAATTTTGCGGATTCCTTACTATGTTGTCTATGATCGCTATGAAAATAATTTACGCGCTTTTCAAATTATAGGCACTCATTATGAGGCAATTTCCATCACAGAAAACCGTTTTTGGTTGTCAGATTTAGAACTGGGATTGGGGCTATGGCAAGGTACTTATCAGCAGACCACAGGCTTATGGTTACGTTGGTATAATGCTGATGGTTGGTTGCCGACTTTGGCAGAACGGACGCAACAGGAACGCCAACGCGCTGAACAAGAAAGCCAACGGGCTGAACAGGAACGCCAACGCGCAGAAGTTCAACGTCAACGCGCAGAAGGTCAACTACCTACACTAACC
>CAVYXS010000101.1:0-52592 GCA_963772205.1 uncultured cyanobacterium | reverse complement strand
AAAGCAGCGGTGGAAAACGGGGCAGATGCGATATACTTCGGCTTGGATCGCTTTAATGCCAGAATGCGAGCGGAAAATTTTACTGAGGCTGATTTACCGCAATTAATGGCGTTTCTCCACCGTCGCGGTGTGAAAGGTTATGTCACTCTCAACACATTAATATTTCCCCAGGAACTAAGAGAAGCAGAGCAATATCTGCGCTCAATTATTGCCGCTGGGGTAGATGCGGTAATTGTCCAGGATGTGGGTATCTGTCGTCTGATTCGTCAGCTTTCCCCCGATTTTCCCATCCATGCTTCCACGCAGATGACCATTACTAGCGCCGCTGGGGTGGAATTTGCCAAGTCCCTCGGCTGTCAGTTGGTGGTGCTGGCGCGGGAATGTTCCCTCAAGGAAATCAATAAAATTCAGCAGCAAATTGCACAGCAGAATAGTTCCCTACCCTTGGAAGTCTTTGTTCACGGTGCTTTGTGCGTCGCTTATTCCGGTCAATGTTTGACTAGCGAAGCCTTAGGCGGACGGTCTGCGAACCGGGGCGAATGTGCCCAAGCTTGCCGAATGCCCTACGAGTTAATCGCAGATGGCGAAGTGGTAAATTTAGGGAACCGCAAATATTTACTCAGTCCCCAAGACCTAGCAGGGTTGGAAGTTCTGCCAGATTTGGTGAAAGCTGGCGTAACTTCTCTCAAAATTGAAGGTCGTTTGAAAACCCCAGAATATGTTGCCAATGTCACCCGCGTTTATCGCCAAGCCCTAGACCGAGTTATGGCGGAGTTAGAAAAACCTAACCCCCTAGCCCCCTTCCCTCCTAGGGAAGGGGGAAGAGAAACCCCCATCTCCCCATCTCCCCAACAGGAACGCTACAACCTAGAAATGGCATTTTCTCGCGGTATCTACACCGGTTGGTTTGGTGGAATTAACAATCAAGAACTGGTTCACGCCCATTTCGGTAAAAAGCGCGGGGTTTACCTGGGGGAAGTCACGCGCATTCGTAACGAACAGGTGACAATTACACTAGAAGCGCCGGTGAAGCCGGGGGATGGTGTAGTTTTTGACTGTGGACATCCAGAGGCCAAAGAAGAAGGCGGTCGAGTTTATGGGGTGGTATCTAAGGGTAAGGAAGCTGTGCTGACATTTGGTCGAGATGACCTCAATTTGCGGCGTTTACATGTGGGGGATAAAGTTTGGAAAACCAGCGATCCTGAACTGGATAAGCAATTACGCCAAAGCTTTGCAGGAGAAAACCCCCAATTTCAGCGACCGATTAACTTAGAAATTTACGGTGAAATTAGTCAGCCACTAATTGCGATCGCCCGTGATCAAGTCGGTAATATTGTCCAGGTGAAATCTGAGATTTCTCTGGTAGAAGCCCACACCAAACCCCTAACCACAGAACGTTTGCAAGAACAGTTAGGGCGTCTGGGTAATACCCCCTTCTGTTTACGTCAGCTAACCAATCATCTCATTGGCGCCCTCATGCTACCTGTGAGTGAATTAAACCGAATGCGGCGAGAAATTGTCACCCAGTTAGAACAATTACGCACTCAACCCAAACCCTGGCAACTTAATTCTACAGCCTCATTACAAAACCTACTCCCTACCTCATCCCCAAAATCGCCCACATCCCCCTCTCTCATTGTCTTGGTGCGAAGTCTAAAACAACTCCAAGCCGCACTCCAAGCAGGTATCCACACCCTTTACTGTGAATTAGAAGACCCCCGCGCCTATCGCCAAGCAGTGCAAATCGTCCGTCAGTGGGGAGGTGGGGCGGTAGGAAATTCTCCCCATCCCCAAATCTTCGTCGCCCCTCCCCGAATTACTAAACCAGGGGAAAACAGGATTTTGCAGCAAGTCCGCGCCAGTGAGGCGGATGGTTATTTGGTGCGGAACTATGATCAACTGCAATTTTTTCAGAGCGATCGCTGTATTGGGGATTTTTCGCTCAACGTTGCTAACCCCTTAACAGCAGAATACTTTCTGCAGCATTTTGGTTTGTCACGGGTGACAGCATCCTATGACTTAAATATCACCCAACTACAAGACCTGCTAAGTAGTTGTCCGCCCCAGTGGTTTGAAGTGACTATCCATCAACATATGCCCATGTTCCACATGGAACATTGCGTTTTTTGTGCGTTTCTTTCTCAAGGAACAGATTACACCAATTGTGGGCGACCTTGTGAACAGCAGGAAGTGAAATTACGTGACCGTGTTGGTAGTGAACATGTCCTCAAGGCTGACGTAGGCTGTCGGAATACAGTATTTAACGGCACTGCCCAAACCGGAGCCGAGTACGTACAACACCTCATGAATCTGGGATTGCGTCACTTCCGCATCGAGTTTGTCAATGAGACACCAGAGCAAGTGACTAAAATAATACATAGCTACAATCAATTACTCCAAGGAGAGATTACAGGTTCCCAGCTCTGGCGTGAGTTGAAGCTGCAAAATCAGCTAGGCGTTACCCGTGGTCCGATGGGAGTCTCTGCACTGCGCTTCAGTTAAGCCTTACAGAAGTTTTCACGTAGTTGAACCACACTCTCAGGGCACAGCAGTGCTGTGCCCCTACGGCAGATGTGGTCTATTTACCTGAAAATAGCTGTAAGCTAAAACGCTCTGAGAACTGCTATAGCTGTAAGTTCACACCAATGGGTGGCGATTTATCCAAGCAAAAGCCCGCACTTGGGCGGGCTAAAGCTTAATAATGTTTCTTAGTCAGCACGAAGAGTGCTTAACACTAACCTTTGACCGATGTTAGAAAGAGAAAGTTGTCCGCAGAGTGCCCACGTATTGGGTACTGTTGTTGTTATTATTTTCAGGATTGAAAATTACTAACAAGCCGGGGGTAACTTGAATATGATCATTGACCTGGACCTTGTAAAGTCCTTCTAGATGATAAGAAGTGCCATTTTCAGCAGTAATATTAGTACCACCAGTTACTTTGGGTGGTTGACCGAAGATCAGACCCAAAACATTACCTTCTTTACCAAAATCTTTGACAGCTAGTGTAGCACCCCAGTACCAAATGTCTGCACTTTGGGATGCACCAGTTTGGGTGTTAGCCGAGGTATAACCACCCCAACCACTCAGAGTCAACTTAGGGCTAAATTTGTAGCTAGCTTCTAAACCGTAGTTGTCAGATGTCGTAGCCGCAGTACCGAAGGGAGCATTAGCATATACGCTACCTGTACCTTGGAATAGTCCCAAACTACTGCCACCGACAAGATAAGTGTGAGCATAGGTCAAGGCAACGTTGAGGTCTTTGTTGGGACGGAAACCTAACTGACCAAAGATGGTGCTGTCACCACCGAACAGCCCGTTATTATTAGTGGCAGTATTAGCAGGATTATTAGGCCCAGTACCTGCACCCGAATCAACAGGCGCTAAATATGCAATTGTGGCATTTATGGGGGATTTTGGAGAATCGAAGCTCACTGTCAAACCAGCACCACTAGCACCTTGACGATAAATTGGGCTAAAACGTCCATAGCGGGATAGAGCACCTTTTCCAGAGCTGGTAAAGTCAGGGTTGAAAGTGTAAGTATTTTCGTATAACTCAGCACCAGTAGCATCGACTTTGACACGTACAGCATCCGTGGCGTTGAAAGCATAGTTAAGTTTATCGATGCTTACAGCATTGCTGTTATCACCGTCATACCCCAAACGAGTTTCGTTAGTACCAGTTACAGTTCTATTTGAGGTGGTATTAGCCGCATACAAACGAGTTTGTAACTGGTCTGTACCAGTGAAACTGGTGTACAAGTTCAACCGAACGCGGTCAGAGAAAACCGTGTTAGAGTTGGAACTTAAACTTGCGTTTGAAGAACCAGTAGATGGATTCCCACGAGTCCCAGCAACAGCTACATTACCACCAAAAGCATCAGACACGCTGAAAATTGCTTCCCCAACCAGCTTGGTGGTAGTGGAGAATTGATTAGCTTCTAGTTCAGCAGTTCGGGCTTCTAACGCATCTACACGACCGCGCAGGGTTGCTAATTCCGCAGCAAATTCTTCTTGTAACCGCTGTAAGGTAGCTAGGTCTTGTTTAGTTACCAAGTCAGCTGTAGCTGTAGCAATCAATTCGTTAACCCGATCTAAACAAGCATTTAAACCTGCGGCAAATTCATAACGGGTTAAGGCACGATTTCCACGGAAAGTGCCGTTGGGATAACCTGCAATACAACCATAGCGCTCAACTAGGGATTGCAAAGCTTGGAATGCCCAATCTGTAGGCTGTACATCCGAAAACTGAGAAACGGATGTAATTTGACCCATGTTCCTAGATTCTTGGGACAATTGGGCAACAGTTGTTCCCTGTTCGTTCACCTCAGCAGCCAAGGCGCTGTTAGCAGCCAAAAATGTAGCAGCTACAACAACTGGACTAAGCTTGAAAATATTCCAGATTGCTTTTGTCATTGTTTTAATCTCACTCACACCTATGTCGTCTAAATCATAGTAAAATTTCCGAATTTTTTGAATACCGGAAATTTTACTTGTGCTCACTCCACTCATTGTACCAAAAAACAAGTGATTGTTAGTAGCAAATCACCTGTTTTTTGAATTATTTTTTGATAACTTTATTCGGTGAACACAGAATAATCCGGCGCTTGTGGCGTACCAGAGTTGCATCTTCTTCAAATTGCTGTAGCAGTCGTGTAACTGTTACTCTAGTGGTATTTAACACTTCTGCCATTTCCTGATGAGTAACATTCAGACTCAATGAGTTTACCCTGTTCTACATCACGACCGAATTTTTCACTTAACCACACCAAAAACTGCCACAAGCGTAGCGAAATTGGTTTACGATGTACTATACTTAAAAGTTCCTCAGCCTGTTGAATGTGGGATAACAAACCATTGATATCCTGATGCCAAAGATGAGGTGGCATAATGCTCACTTCTACGCTGGTCAAACATTCAATTTGGTAGGGTTTGACTCTCGACAAAGGATAACCAATGATATCTCCAGGTCCCCAATAGCCTAAAGTGATGAATGTTCCGTCTTCACTCCAGGTTAAGGTACGCACTGCTCCCCGCTCAATGCGCCACAGAACGTCATTGCGTGGTGGAATTACTTCTCTACGGGTAAATAATCGTTGGGGTAATTGTCCAGTTACAGCGGAGTTATTTGAGCCAGCAGCAGAATTGGGGGTACGGCTTGTGGAATACATCATGGTAGGGTTTGATAGATTAGAAATGTTTGGTTGATTTAAAAGTGGTCAAATGTATCCTGGCAATTCGTCAGGAGGTGACATCTCCTGGCAGAATTGATCAGGATTATCTAATACTGGCGCTTTTAAGCTACAAAAATTAACCCCAAGGATAGATGCTAGAAAACAGAGACCTCTGATATTTTTAGGATTAATTGTTTATATGACACTTCTGATGGGAAGGAGTCATGCTTTTTATCTCGTGGTTTAATTGGCGATCGCGAGATGAAAAAATCGAAAATTTATTTTGTTTGGTTAGCTCTTGAGCAGTACAGACGTAAATACAAAAGTAGCCTTTCCAGCAAATTTGTGCCTGTATATACTATAGACGCTATTCTCAGCAAAATTTGATATCTAGCTCTATAAGAAATATTAGAGGCTTAGTATCAAATTTTTCAATAGTTCCCTGCTGTTGATGCTTGAACTTTACTTTCGAGAAATTAGCACCCAATTTACAATATTCGCTAATCCTGATAAATGCTGGATTCTACCCAGCATCTTTAGTAGATAACCTGATTAATTTTCTTGGTCATCAATGTGACTTTTTACAGCATTTTTGTGTTTTATTGCGTAAAAGTCTGTCATTATCCATACATTTGTTTGCTTAACTAGTAATTAATAACTTTGTATTAAATAATCTAAGTAAGCAAGCCTGATCATACCTGTTGTTACCTCACTTTCTGTGGTTAGCATTCTCAAGGGGCAATATAGCAGTATTGCGAAGGTTAGCATCTTTAGTTAAATACATCACCCTGTGACGATGTTAGAGGTTTTTAGCCCTCATATATCTGACAACCCTGAGAAACGAATTACCTTTCAGTGTCAACGAAGCTAATGTACAGATCCTTATTCAACCAACTTCTATGTATTCTGGACGATCTTTGTAAATAATGTTGTGATGGGGAGCAAAATCAAATCACCTACTCTATACACCACAAATACCAATTTCTTGGTATCCGAAACCTTTTGTCAGCATCAATAAACCCAGCACTTGATGGCTACTGGATTGTTCTTGCTGGTGTTCTGGTTTCGAACCTGATGTTTTGTCGGGAGTGGGAACTTGAGTGGGTTGAACCGAAAATGATACCTTAACTGCCGACGATATATTTACTGTTTGAATTGTAGCATTTATCTTGCACCCTGCTACATACTTCTCTGTCCATGCACCTGTACTCCCTTCCATCAACAGTAAGCAATCCCGACTTATGACATTCATCACTTAGTTAGGTATAGAACAATTTTTAGGCTGTCTTTGGTTACTTTAATCGTGAAAGTTTAAGAACAGGTAAGCTTTTAGTGAAATGTATGTTAGTTAACTTATATTTAATAATAGCGTATTAGATATCACACTAGAGAAATCAGGTTTGATTTTTTTTTCCAAATCAAAGCATATTTAGGGAATGCCCACCATATCAAGGTTTTTTTAAGTCATTGGCTAATGTACATGTATTTCAAAAATCAAATACATGTAGCTATATTGTAGAAATATTTTTTACACCAAGGATATATTTTTTTCTTACATCTTAAGTTAGATTTTAAGCATCTATCTAAAGTATGATTAAAGTAAAAATACGGTTATTGCGTCCCTTTTATGGAAATTGACGATTTATGATGATAAAACCCCTAAGAGCGTTGACCAGTAACAATATATGCTACTCGTTGACCGATATTAGTAGCATGATCTGCCATCCGTTCCAAACAACGAATTGCCAATGCTAGGAGGACAATTGGCTCGACTACGCCCTTAATATCGCGTTGGAAAGCTAAAGTCTGATAAAGTTGTGCGTAGGCGTTGTCTACAGCGTCATCTAGATGCTTTAACTCGCGTCCACCGGCTTCATCTAAATCAGCTAAAGCTACTAAGCTAGTTGCTAGCATAGCCTGGGCATGGTGGGACATGACTGCAATCTCAGGCATTGAAGGATGAGGCGGATAAGGAAAGATTTTGACGGCAATCTCACCTAAATCCTGAGCATAATCCCCAATTCGCTCTAAATCTCGCACCAACTGCATAAAAGCACTCAAACAACGCAAGTCTTGAGCCGTAGGTGCTTGCAGCGTCATAATCGCCGTACAGTCTGATTCTATTTGTCTATAAAAACGGTCAATTTTTTTATCTAATAGGGGAATATCAGCAGATGCGGTTAAGTTGCGGGAAAATAACGCTTGGTGACTCAGGCGAAATGATTGTTCCACCAAAGCTCCCATACGTAAGACATCACGCTCTAAGCGCCTAATGGCACGTGCCAGCTCGGTTCCGTCAGGATTGGGACTATAAAGGACAGCTTTCACACTTGTAGTCTCAAACGTGAAGATATTTTGTTAACTTTTTTCAGTGTAGTCTTAATTTGGGGTGTTTGCCATGATTTGGGGGAGTTGGATTTGCAACCATGCGCCACCAGTTTCTGGATGATTCATGGCTTTGATTGCACCACCATGAGCGAGGATAATTTGCCGGACTATTGCCAAACCCAAACCACTACCAATAATCACTGTTGTGGAATTATTCTCTTGAACTGGAGATCGATATCGTGCTTTATCTCCTCGGTAAAAACGCTCAAAAACATGGGGTAAATCGCTTGGTTCAAAACCAACGCCGGAGTCAATAATATTGATTTCCGCTTGCTGGGAAGCGGGATTTCCCTGATGAGTATCTTTTTGAGGCAAAATTTTAACTTCGATGTGAATCGTCGTACCAGGGGGGCTGTATTTGATGCTGTTATCTAACAAATTGAGAAACACTTGGTAAATTCGAGAGCGATCTGCTTTAATCCAGAGAGTTTCTACCCCAGAATACTTAAGACTGAGATGCTGTCGCACTGCCAATGGTTCCAAAGTTTCCCACACAGATGCAATGAGCGATCGCACTTCCACCGATTCTGAATGTAATTGCATGGTTGGGTTTGTTTCCATTTGGGTTAATTCCAACCAGCTTTGCACCAATTTAATTAGTCGATCAACTTCCTCCATCAGGCGGTTTACCCAACGATCTAACGGTGGTTCCAAGCGGTTTTGCAAGGTTTCCACAACTAGACGAATCGAAGTCAGGGGTGTTCTGAGTTCGTGAGCCAAATCCGAAAAAGAGCGATCGCGTGCTTGATTCATATCCAGCAATGGTTGCCGATTTTCGATAAATACTCCCACTCGTCCATTGGGTAACGGCAAGCTTGACGCCCGCAAAGCCACAGATTTTATTTCTAACATTGCCGCCGCACTATCACAAGAGGGGTGAAACACCCACTCCTTGATTTGTGGTTTTTGTCGATCACGAGTTTGCTCAATTAACCGATCTAGTTCATAAGACCTTACCAACTCTAGCAGCAAGCGAACCTGTCCTGGTTGCCAGCGTTCCAGTTGCAATATCTCTCTAGCCTGTTGATTGCACCAGAGTAATTGATTTTCTTCATCTACCTGCAAATATCCCACTGGTGAAAAATCCAGCAGTTCTTCGTAAGTTTCCAGGGATTGCTGCAAATCTTGCCGCTGGCGCTTTACCATGATAATTTCCTGGCGCAAGCGAGGAATTAGGGGCAATCCCACCAGGGAAGATTGGGAATTTAAAGGTTTAAGTACTCGCCCTAGATAGTGGTTGAGTTGGACTTGTTGCCAAATCCAAAACCCAATACCTACCGCCAAACCCAGACAAAATCCCAATAAAAGCATTTGAGTTGTTAGTTGCTTCATAACTACTAAAAACTAACAACTATCCCACAAATTATCCAAATCGATAGCCAAAACCTCTGACAGTCACAATATATTCTGGACGACTAGGGTCTTGTTCTAATTTTTCCCTGAGCCAGCGGATGTGAACGTCTACTGTTTTACTATCTCCCACAAAATCAGGTCCCCAAATCTGATCTAGCAATTGCTCCCGCGACCATACCCGACGAGCATAACTCATGAACAGTTCCAGCAGGCGGAATTCTTTAGGTGATAGATTTACCTCTTGACCACGCACCAGTACGCGACACTCTTGGGGATTCAATGTCACCTCTTTATATTTTAATACTGGTAGTTGCGGTAATGTGCTTAAACGTTGACGGCGGAGTAAAGCGCGACAGCGAGCGACTAATTCTCGCATACTGAAAGGTTTGGTTAGGTAGTCGTCTGCTCCCACTTCTAAGCCCAGAACGCGGTCTGTTTCACTACCCTTAGCACTAATCATCAAAATTGGTACTGGGTTGCCTTGATGACGCAGCAGGCGGCAAATATCAAGCCCATTGATTTGTGGCAGCATCAAATCAAGAATCACCAAGTCATAGGGCATTTCTGGTGAGTTCGGTTCACAATTCTTCAGTGATTCTACAGCCGACCGCCCATCAGGGGTAGTGACAACTTCATAACCTTCCTCCTCCAATGCTACAACTAGCATTTCTCGGATGAGTTCTTCATCTTCTACTACTAGAACGCGGTTGGTTTGTCCGATATCCGCTCTGGCAGAGTATTTGGGAGCTTCACTGGTATACATGGATATCACGCTTTTTTGGTTCAGTGCTGGTATCAAGATGATGATTGAGTCTAAAGATTTAGTCTCAGTGCATCCACGCTTTTACTCTGGTGTCAATCTTGGAGCAAGGTAATATATGTAACAGCACCCACAATATTATAAATCACTGCGGTGACAAGGTGGTAATAGTTTTTCGGCAAATTTATTAAGAATTGTCATGGATCAGGGTTTTAGGTATATTTACATTTTGTTACATAGTTGGTTTTATTCCCACATAAGCGGGGAGTGCTGAGTCAATCCCTAGTCCCTAGTAATCCATATCATTAATTCTGATAGATGAATTACAGCTATTTTTAGGTAAATAGACCACATTTGTTGCAGGGAACAGTGCTGTGCCCTGAGAGTGTGGTTCAACTACGTGAAAACTGCTGTAAGTTCGTAGTTAGGACTTTAGTCCTAGATTTTGCAGCACTACCACCTGTGAAAATAAATTTAACAGACTACTATCATCAAATTACACTTTCACGAATTTCTACAAAACAGTTTATACCTGTAGGATGATTTGGAATTGAGTATTGCACAAAAGCGCTTCATCACTTTTAAACCCAAAAATTATTTTAATAATCGTTTAGAGTTATACTTATTTAACTGTATATTTGTTGAATTTTTCAATAAGAAACTACATTAACATTATTGAGCTAATTCAGTAAATCATGTATCAAAAATACAACTAGAATGAGCATTAAATGCCCTGAGTGATTGCAACAGCGTAGATTTATTTGATGACTTTTCTAGGTCTTCAGTTAATTGGTGATTTTATTAACAGTAATTCATCTGGCTTTTTTTAAGTACATTCCGCAGATTTTTGTGCTTTTTATCAATACAAAAATGAATTTAAACTTTTGATACCAAGTATTTGTATGGCAATTTACATTTCTTATTTGAATATTGCCTTATTAACTGTATCAGCAACTGAAAAATGTGATTATTAATAATTAATCAGCATTTTACTCCAGCAACTAGACCGTTATTTTAGAGATTGATTATCATAGGATTATTGATTTTCAGATTGAGTTGAGACTGAAAGCAACGTCAGAACTTTAGCAGACAGGCCATTTTAACATGTTAGCCCAAAAAATCCTAGTTGTTGAGGATGAAAAATTCCTAGCCGTAGATATAAGAAATAGGTTAGAAAAGTTAGGCTATTCTGTTCCAGAAATTACTGATTCTGGTGAAGATGCTATAAAAAAAGTAGCGGAATTTCATCCACATCTAGTATTAATTGATATCTGCCTGGCAGGAGAAATCAATGGTATGCATGTTGTGGACATTATCCAGAACCATTTCCAAGTACCCGTTTTATATTTAACGGATTACTCAGAAGATTTAAGTTTACATAAAAAACAACTCAGTGAGCCTTTTAGCTACATCCTTAAAGCATGTGCCGAAAAAGACTTACATGTTGCTATAGAAATGGCTCTTTACAAGCATCAAATAGCCAAGAAATATCAAGCAGAAAAACAGAGATTAACAACTATCATTAATAGTATGGGCTGCGGAGTCGTAGTCACATCTACCAATGGTAGTATCCAAATGATGAATCCCATCGCCGAAGCGCTGACTGGTTGGCAGAAAGATGAAGCATTTGGTAAAGATTTAGCAGAAGTTGTAAGGCTGGTTGACAAAGATATGGATGAACAAGTTGAAAATTTAGCTAGACAGGTAATGGAAACAGGTAAGGTTTTCGATTTACCCGACAACTGTACATTAATTGCCAAAGATGGACAAAAAATACCAATTGGGGATAATGTGGCACCTATCCGCGATGAAGATGGAAATATGACCGGTGCGGTATTAGTTTTTCAAGACATTACTCACCGCAAGCAGATAGAAGCGCAACTGCTCCGCAGTGCTTGTTATGATGCATTAACTAAATTACCCAATCGAATTTTATTTTTAGATCGCCTCCGACAAGCAATTGAACGTAGCAAACGACGCAACGATTATCGATTTGCCGTGTTATTTTTAGATTTAGATGGCTTTAAGGGGATTAACGATCGCTTTGGTCATGGAATAGGAGATGATTTTTTAGTAGAGATTGCTCAACGCTTAGAGTCGAGCTTACGTAGTGGGGATACTGTCGCCAGATTTGGCGGTGACGAATTTGCTGTACTGTTAGAGGACATCAAAGACGTTACTGACGCCACCAATGTCGCCAAACGCATTCAAGAAAACCTAGGTTTACCACTTCACCTCAATGGACATCAAATATGTCCCACAGCTAGCATTGGTATTGCCTTAAGTGGCCGTGATTACGAGGAACCACAAAACCTACTGCGGGATGCGGATATCGCTATGTACCGTGCTAAACAACAAGGAAAGGCTCGTTATGGTGTATTCTGTTAACCTATTAGTTGACAGGCGTTCGGCGTTGGCGCAGGGTGTCCCCTGGGGACAAAGCTCTGTTGATCTGTGGTTACTTGTTAATTCTGTGTCAGTAACCACTGGCTATTAACGAGTCAACTACCTACACTACCTCCGGTGCAGTGTAGGCTTGCAAGAATCAGCTTGCAACTAAGAGATGACTACTGCTCACAAGCCATTACCTGATACGTACTTCCAGATGTTTCCCTAGTCTGGATTATTTACAAACCATCTGATTAGTGGTGCTTGCAGAAAGGACATTTTGGTAATGGTGAGCTAAGGGACTTACAACTTACACGAGAGGATTATCTCCATGATTCGTGTTCCAGTGTTAGATAAAAACGGTAAACCTATGATGCCAACAAAAGCCAGTAGAGCTAGACGTTGGCTTAAGGAAGGTAAAGCCAAGATTGTACAGAATGACCTCAATATTTTTGGCATTCAGCTATTAGTGGAACCGTCTGGTTATGACACTCAATCAATAGCTTTGGGATTAGACCCTGGTAAAAAGTTTACTGGCGTTGGTGTCCAGTCTGTTAAATTCACATTATTTATGGCACATCTAATATTGCCATTTTCAGATGTCACCAAAAAGATGGATGGTAGACGATTATTAAGACGTGCTAGACGAGGTAGAAGGATAAATCGCAAAGTAACGTTTAATCAAAGGGCGCACCGTCAAAAAAGGTTTAACAACCGCAAACAGAATAAATTGCCTCCCAGTATTCGCGCTAACAAGGAATTAGAATTACGAATTACCAAAGAATTAGTCAAATTATTTCCTGTAACTCAAATCACCTACGAATACATCAAAGCGAAAGGCGACAAAGGTTTTAGTCCTGTGATGGTTGGTCAAAAAGTGATGCTGGAATGGCTCTGTGAAATTGCACCAACCAATACACAAGAAGGGTGGCAGACTTCAATACTCAGGCAGCAATTAGGATTATCTAAAGACAAGAAAGACAAATCAAAACAAACTCCAGAGACTCATGCTCATGACGGGATTGCATTAGCATCTAGCAACTTCATGCGGTTTGAGAAATTCCACACTGCTAATAGTCGGGGACATCGCTGGGTAGGATTCGTTGCTATTACACCTGCACCATTCCGCATAATTGCGCGTCCAAATCTATTCCGTCGTCAGCTTCATTTCGAGAACCCTGTTAAAGATATTCCTGGCAACAGAAAGCGCAAAGGTGGAACAATTACGCCATTCGGATTACGTTCTGGTGACTTAGTGAAAGCTGAAAAAGCGGGTAAATTTTATATTGGCTGGATTGGTGGCTATACGCAGACTCCAAAAACTAAAAATGTTTCTGTGTATGACCACAACTGGCGCAGAATTGGGCAATTCAGCCCAGCAAAAGTTCAACTTATCAAACGGAGTACAAAGCTATGTGTAAAAGCATAAAAGATTGCTTGTTTTGTCGCTGTCCTCCTACCTCTTCTTGCTGTGCAAGAAAATGGTCGCAGGACGCAACAAAACAAGCCCGCAATTCCTCCCAACACCGAATCAGAGATTTCGGTGTGGGACTCCTTGCGGTTCCAGTTGACTAATCCGCCAAAATGTATTTAACGTCGCTTGTATTTGATGGTGTTGAATACCAGCATCAGCCGCTTGAGCAAAACTATGAATATTCTCTTGAATCCCATCATCAATATTATTACTCAATGGTTTGCAAGTAAATTTTCTATTCAGTTGTAATTTACAGCATCAAACAGGATTTTTTCAGCGTAAAAAAATCTCGGAAATGATTGTAGATAAGCAATTGGGCGAATAGAATTCGCTACTATACAAGCAAAGTCTAGATTGTGAAAGGACTTAATAAAATAACCCGCGTTGGTGGGTTATTTTGTCTAGGCGCGATTTCTATTCGCCATATCTGAAGAAAATTTTACTCAGCGTTAAAATCTACCTTGTCATAGATATCTAACAGATAAATTTGACAAGAAATAGAGAGGAATCCGGTTTAATTTTTGAAAAAATCCCAGTATCTTTAGGGTGCAGAATACCCACCAGATCAGGGTTTTGGTGTCTACTTGTATTTCAAAAATAAAATAGTATATTAGCCCTATATTTTTTGTAAGTATTTATATAGCGACAGATTGGATTAATTTCACCAATTAAAAATTAATAGATGGCAAGAGAAGATTTAATTATATTGAGTAATGGCTGTATAAATATATCCACTATTGGCTTTGCAAAAGCAAGTAGAACTCCAATAGCAATCGTCAAGACTAAAGTCTGCTTAATAGAATAATTCTCTACTTTTTTCTCCAGTTCATCCAAACGTTTTACCAAAGAAGGAAGAGAAGCAACTGAATCAGGACTATTCATTAAATCAGTGGGAATTAAATCATAACCTATCTTCTTTCGTGGTTTTTCATCATCTTTATCTAAGTCTGTATACCATATAGAAAAAACTCTCTCTCCTCTTCCTATATGAAGGTGAAGAGGACCAGCATTATAAACAGCAAAAATTAGTTTGCCACTATAGCCAGGATCGACATGAAGACCTGAAACATTAATCAGACCCTTTGACTTAAATTTAAATTTAATTGAAATAAACGCAAGTGCATTGTTAGGAACTTTGATTATTTCAGAAGTTATCAGAAATGCAAACTGTCCTGGAGGGATAGGAACAGTTTCTTTATCGCTAAGAATAATTTTTTTACGTTCTTTCGGAGGTGTATCAGGAAGGGCTGAAATATAAACTTCTTCCCCTAAACACAATTCATATGATGCAGACTGAATTTGATCGTCATTAAATGGTTCAATTAAACTAGGAAGACGAGAACTCAAAGTTTGTGATGACCAAAAACTCATTTTTACCCCCGCAAGATATCGTTAAGTGAATGTTTTATTTCGACAGAGGCTAAACGCAGACTAGACTCTTACAAATAGGTTATCAAGCGTGCATCAAGGTCAACAAATACCGTTCCTCCCCGATTTTTCTCTACCTGTCGCCAGACATCATAGCCCATCAAAATCGCCTTCTCCCAATCACCCAGCGAACATTCAGAAACTTCTAAATGGGATGTCATATTTTTGATAGTCTTCAATAGTTGGTAATCTAATGTTGAAACGCCTTCTAAGAAACCGTAATCTTTGGCATAGCTAAATACAAGTGCTGAGATACCTTCCTCAATAGCTACTGCACGGCCGCCGTCTTCAACTTCGTCAATACTAGAATTACTTTTGCGCTTACGTTTAAGCATACTACGAGTGATAACTGACCAACCTAAAACTGCGGCGTAGGAAAAATGGAAAACATCATGAAAGCGGTAGCCATCACTTTTATAGGAATTATCGGTGAATGTCATTTCCAATTTGTTGTTTGTTGATAAATGCCTTCATTTTGATTGAGTTATCTTTGCTTACCTCCGTAATTTCTACTTCAAACCGTCGTGGTAATCTTTCATGTTCGGGAAAGCCATTGTCGAATATATAGGTTGTAGCTTTATCATCTATTTTTGCTGAATCTCTCCATCCCCAACGATCACTGCACTTTTTCAGATTATCTTCTGCAATTTGTTCCAAATTAAGGTTAAATTTGCTTGCCAAATTGGAAATATACCAAAGCATATCTCCCAATTCTTCCGCGATTCCCTCTTTAAATAATTTGTGTGCATCACCGTCGCGTAAATGTTTTTTATATTCAGTCATCAATGAGCCGACTTCACCAACTAAACCTAGTAGCGGTATGATTAGTTCAGTACCTTCGACAGCAGGGATCTGGTCTGTATTTAGTGCTTGTGTTTGATATTCAGAAAAATTCATAATGAAACTGCTTCAATTTCAAAGTTGTTGATTTTTATAGAGAAAAAATATAAATATGAGCATTCTTTATAAAGAGTCGTTATTATATATTGTGTAATTCTGCTATTATCTTTCTATATTAAAAGGAAAAATAATTGGTTTTGTACTATCTCTAAGATATAGTGGGTGGCGTGGAAATTTTTGCTTTGTTAGACCTAATGGATATTCTTTCTCTGTTAGCTTTAGGCAATGAAGAGTTTTTTGACCAGAAATTAGATTTAGCACTGCTTCCGCACGGTTCTTAATACTGGGATACTTCCTCGCACTCACATTACCAAGCCACGCTCCCCACGCTAAAATAATTAAGTCAGCGCGTTCTGTTGCTGATAGAATACAAAGGTCATTTTTTTGTCCCACCGGGTCATCGGCTTTTTTAAGCTTACCAGGTTTTGTAGCAATATAAGCGAATAGATTAACCACTTCTAGAGAACCATATTTATTATTCTGAGCAAACTTAATACACTTATCAAGAGTGGGATCATCTTTATTTTCATCAGCGTCACTTGGGTTAAGCATCACAAAGGTAACTTGAGGTAAACTTTCATCCCATTTACGTCTTAATAAGTAGCGATAAGTTCTATTAATTTCATCGTCAAATTCAGCATATTTTTCCATATTATTATGCTCTTTTTTCTTCTTCATGTTTCTCTTTTGAATTACGTTGCATTTATAAATATCAAAATACCTTAAAATAGACACAACTGTTGAGGCTTCTCTGTCTCTTCATTTTGCAAAGCTTTTGATTTTTTACTCTGAGTCTTTTGCTCATGTTTTTTAAGCTGTTTTGATAAATTATCTGAGATTTCAGGTGTATTTTTTACCAAAGAATCTAACTCCAAAGATAATTGCTGACAATGATTATCTAATTGTTGAAAATCAAAAATCTCTAATGCTGGTAATCTATTTGCTAAACTTTCTTTAACTTGATCGTTAATACGCCATTTAGGTGGATAAAAATAATCAATTGGTTGAGGAGTAGCAGTAAATTTTGATTTTATTTTTTTGCGATTACTTTTCAAATCTGGAAATGCTGCTCGGCAGTATTTATCAGTTTCACAAAAAAGATTTTGACAGTCTATAGCCTGTAGCGGACAATCCCAGAGTGATTGAAAATTTAACCCTAACCGTTGAAACTCTCTCTCTTGGTTTTCAGTCATCCAATGAATTATATCGGTGTATGTTTTACCATCTGTATCAACGAAACACTTGCTAATACCACGTTCGGCTCCTGGCCCTGCTATAGTAAAACTGTTTTCGTCAAAGTTGATAATTTCACTATAATTGATATCTGTCGCTAATTGGTAAGCCATAAACTTACCTAGCAATGGATATTCTTGAATAATCTGGAAAACGTCTTCAAATTTTTTGGCTTTCAGTATCCGATTAACTACTCTATCTTGAACAACCATTTTATCAATTAATGCCAAATGATTCTGGTGTTTTTTATCATAACCAAACTCTTTGCTGGCACAAGACATATAGGCACTGGTATAAATGACATGTCCAAGATTCATAGCCTCTTGTAATATGTCTGAGTATGCATTTGAATCGAAATTAGACAGTGTAATGTAGTCTCCTATTTTGGTTTCTAAATATTCCCAAGTTTCTATCTTATTAAAGATTTTAAATAGTAGAATCCTTAAGATTACTTCTTCTTCATTTTTGCTCCTATTATCATCGTAGATTACGTTTTTAATCAGATATTGTGAAACGCGATCGCTTGCTCGATATGCATTACAAAATTTATAAGTATTAATGATAGGGTCACTCGTCCAGGGTGGTGGTACGTTATTAATTTTGTTGAAAAATACTTCCTGGCGCATATTAGCAAATCGCCAATAGGTATCAAAAGTTTCTTGTCTTATTCGCATACACGGTTCTCCTGGCTTGTCGTCATCAGTTTCCCACTTTCCTCAATGCTAAATTATAGGGAGCATCCCAATCAATTTTGCCTTCAGAAAATTTGTAGTGGGAGCATGTTGCTCCCTAATGTCCAGGAAGCGGGCTAGAGAGCCATCACTACAAAAAAATAAATTTACACATTTGGCAGCATCCCAAATTATACCCCTTCCCTTAACTTATCCAAAACTCTCCCATACCTCATCGCCTTTTCTTCAAACCATCCATAAACTGATCATTTAATTGAGCATTTTTGACCACTTGCATTCAAAGAAAACCCCACTGAAAGCTAACGATGCCGAAGGCGGGCGCAGCCATCGCGCCCGCTGAATTTGTGGTTTTTACCTACTTGCCTCAGATCGCTATCATACCTTCATTTCGCGACTTTCTTAAACACCTACCCTTGAAAGCCCCAACCCCCTCCCCGCAAGCGAGGAGGGGGCTATGATATACCTCACTAGACCGAGAAAGGCTATAATACTTTTCAAACAACCTCTAAAACAGGCGATAATTAAGTCAACAACCCATCACTAATCGGAGTACCGATATAGTGAGGGCTTGAAAAAGCTCTAGTTGAAAATTTGATTGCTACGAAAGAGGAGGATTATGAGAATTTTTGATCTGTTGCAAAATTTGTTCAACTTGTTGAGCTTTTTGATTTCTATTTTGTGACTTGAAAATAGCTAAAGCCTTTTCTAAAGAAGAAACCGCCTGATCGCGTTTATTAGTTTGCCACAAAGCCAGGGCAAAATTAGTCAGTGCATCCCCATAACTAGGATTAATTTCCAATGCTTTTTGATATTGAGCAATAGCGTCTTCCCAGTGACTTTGGCTGGCGTAAGCAATACCGATTGCATTGTAAGCTAAAGCATATTGTGGTTTAAGACGAATGGCTTCTTGGTAAGCGCTAATTGCTTCTTCAGATTTCTTTTGATCCAAAAGTATATTTCCCAGTTGAAAATGCCCAAAAGCATCTTCTGGATATTTTTTCAGAAATTTGCGGAAACTTTCTTCTGCAGCTTTTAAGTTGCCGTCATTATATAGACCATTCGCTTGTTGAATAAGTTGCGAGCGATTTGTTTGTTCTGTATCTGTATCGGAAAGTTGTGCTATTTTTGGTGATGGTTGTTTTTCTGTGCTGTTGAAATCTGGCTGACTGGTGACTATATCACGAGAATGCCAAAAAACTTGCGGACTAACTGCTAATACTGATGGTGATATAAAAATTGTGGTGATGACACTTAATGTTATGCAGCTAAAAGGTTGAATAAATACTGATTTCAGTTGGCTTTTGAACTTCATTGCCCTTGATACCTCAATAATGTTCTTATTCTTATAATAAATAGTCAGTGCGTTACCGAATGCATAACGCACCACAACTAGTATCAGTTACCAAAGAAGGACTGAAACCAACTCATTTCCCATCGTTTACACCCCTTCCCGCAACTTATCCAACACACTACGATCTTCCAAGGTTGAAGTATCTCCTGATACCTCCTCTCCCGCCGCCAAATTCCGCAGTAACCGCCGCATAATCTTACCAGAACGGGTTTTAGGCAAAGCATCCGTAAACCGAATTTCCCCAGGACGAGCGATCGCACCTATTTCCTTAACAACGTGCTGCTTCAGTTCTTTACTCAGTTCCTCACTAGCTTGATAACTGCCTTCTAAAGTCACAAAAGCCACAACTTCCTCACCCTTTAATTTATCTGGCTTACCCACTACCGCCGCTTCTGCAACGGCTGGATGGGACACCAAGGCTGATTCTACCTCCATTGTACCCAGGCGGTGTCCTGAGACATTTAGCACATCATCAACTCGTCCCATAACCCAGAAATAGCCGTCCTCATCACGCCTTGCACCATCACCGGCAAAGTAAGTATAGTGACCATCTTTGGGGGGAATGTGTTCCCAGTAGGTGCGGCGGAAGCGTTCTGGATCACCGTAAACTGTCCGCATCATCCCCGGCCAAGGATGGCGAATTGTTAAGTAACCGCCTTCATTTTCTGGTACAGAATTACCTTCCAAATCAACGATATCTGCGAGAATTCCCGGAAAAGGACGAGTCGCCGAACCCGGTTTAGTGGAAATTGCTCCTGGTAGGGGTGTAATCATGATCCCGCCGGTTTCCGTTTGCCACCAAGTATCCACAATCGGACAGCGTTCACCGCCAATGATTTTGTGGTACCACATCCAAGCTTCTGGGTTAATTGGTTCGCCGACGGTTCCCAGTAACCGCAAGGAAGACAGGTTGCGGGATTTGGGATGGTGTTCGCCCATTTTAATAAAGGCACGAATTGCTGTAGGTGCTGTATAAAAAATGTTGACGCCGTATTTTTCAATTACATCCCAGAAGCAACCAGGATTAGAAGCACGGGGCGCACCTTCATACATCAGAGTGGTTGCACCGTTGGAAAGGGGACCGTAGACAATGTAACTGTGACCAGTAATCCAACCTACGTCAGCAGTACACCAATATACATCTGTGTCCTGGAGATCGAAAATCCATTTAGTGGTGATATGGCTGTATAAGTTATAACCACCAGTTGTATGAACAACGCCCTTTGGTTTGCCAGTACTGCCAGAAGTGTAGAGGATAAACAGCATGTCTTCGCTGTCCAGTGGTTCGGCGGGACAGTCAGCAAAGACACCTTTTTGTAAATCGTGCCACCAGTGGTCACGCCCTGGTTCAATGTGAGTTTTTTGACCTGTGCGCTGAACGACGAGAACATCTTTGACGGTGGGGACAGCGCCATGAGCTAAGGCTTTATCTACCTGTTCCTTGAGCGGAACGATCGCATCTTTACGCCAACCACCATCAGCAGTGATTACCAGTTTAGCTTCGCCATCATTGAGGCGATCGCGCAAAGCTTCGGCACTAAAACCACCAAATACCACACTGTGAGGGGCGCCAATTCTCGCACAGGCTAACATGGCGATCGCGGCTTCGGGTATCATCGGCATATAAATACCGACGCGATCGCCTTTTTGGATGCCCAATTGCTTGAGGACATTGGCGAATTGACAAACTTCTCGGTGCAGTTGAGCATAAGTCAGAGTCCGGGAATCCCCTGGTTCTCCTTCCCAAATCAGAGCCGCTTTATTTTTGCGCCAAGTAGTTAGGTGTCTGTCAAGGCAGTTGTACGAAATATTTATTTTACCACCCACAAACCATTTAGCAAAAGGTGGTTGCCAATCTAATACCGTGTCCCATTTTTGAAACCAATGCAACTCAGTTTCGGCTAATTGTTCCCAGAATTTTTGCGGATCAGCTTGTGCTTGATCGTAGAGGCGTTGGTAATCTTCCAGACTCTTAATGTGGGCATTTTGCGAAAATTCTGCAGAGGGATGGAATAGCCGATTCTCTTGCAGAATCGATTCTATCGTCGGTTGAGACATATTTGTTGCTTTTTGTATTGAGGTGGTAACTGAAAACTATTCTGTACTGCAATTTACTCAGAAGTATTTTGAGTTTCGTTAAGAAATACAATAGATGGCAGGGCATGGGGCATGCCCAATTCCCCAATCAGCCGTTGTCATCGATAAAATAGACGTTAAATAGCTACAAGCAGGCCGCATGATTCCCATCGTTATTGAACAATCTGGTCGTGGCGAACGCGCCTTTGATATCTACTCACGGCTTTTGCGTGAACGCATCATCTTCCTGGGACAACAGGTTGATAGCACAATAGCGAACTTGATTGTCGCCCAATTATTGTTTTTAGATTCTGAAGACTCGGAGAAAGACATTTATCTGTATATCAATTCTCCCGGTGGTTCAGTGACTGCGGGTATGGGCATTTTCGACACCATGAAACACATTCGTCCTGATGTCTGTACCATTTGTACTGGATTAGCAGCCAGTATGGGAGCCTTCCTCCTCAGCGCTGGGACCAAAGGTAAGCGGATGAGTCTACCCCATTCTCGGATTATGATTCATCAACCGTTAGGCGGCGCTCAAGGACAAGCGACTGATATTGAAATTCAGGCGCGGGAAATTTTATACCACAAAAAGCGGCTCAATGACTATTTAGCTGACCACACAGGTCAGCCAATTGAGCGGATTACCGAAGATACTGAACGCGACTTTTTCATGTCGCCAGAGGAAGCCAAGGAATACGGCTTAATTGATCAAGTAATTGACCGTCACGCTGCAGGTAGTCGTCCAATCGGTGTTGTTTAGTTAAAAGTTAGTGGTCATTTGTCTAACATTAATCACAAATGACCACTAACAACTGATACCGTTTCACTTTAATGATGATACAAATATCCTGGTAGGGAACAATGCTCCAAAGCTACATCAGTATGTATCAGGGTTTTGGTAAAATAATCCCTAATCAAAATCCCGTAAGCGGATCTATGGGTGTCGTCTGAGATTCCAAATATTTCAGGAATCCATGTAATTCTTCTTCGGTAAGCAAAGTCCGCCCCCGCTTACCGTAGGTTTTAATCAAATGCTCCCGTCCTTCTTCTGGTGTCCAGCCTAAGCGCTGAAGCTCGACATCTGTTTTGGCTATGACATCAGACAAATCTACCGGTTCACTCTTTTTCTTTTTCTTCCCAGTGCTGATTGGCGTAGCTAGGTCCTCTGGAGGAGTATAATTACGTGGTGTAAATGGTGTGACGTTACTAGCAGTAATGCCTGGGTAGTGTTGATTGTCAGCTTCGCTAACAGATGTTATCCTCAAGTTTTCCACTGATGGGATGTCAAATTCTGGCTCTTGGTTAGTAGTCAAATAATTGGATTGAGCTAAATTCTGGCTATCGGTATCTCTGGTACTGGGAATAGGTGTTTCAGTTGTTACCCAATCTGGTGTAACTGGCGGCGGCGATACTTCTGGAACACTAGCGACTGATAACTCTAAGAGTGGGGAAACACCAGGTTTACTGACAAAATCGCCGCCTGTGGTGTTCAAGGAAGTATTGCTCGGCACTGGTGATATTGATTTGGGCGATGTCACCGATTGCGGTGGCTGCTTGTCCATTGCCAAAACAATCAGCGCTCTATTTCTGGCTTGGTCTTCTGCGGCTTCCACAGTATCAGCCGCTGCCATACCAGTAGCACGAATTACACCATCAATTTGCACACTGGCACGAACAATATATTTTCCTTGAAAAATTTGCACTAATTCGGAAATTAGACTGCCGTGGGGATACAAGCTCTGGAATTGAGCCAACATAATACTGCCACCTATTTAAGTCTGATCGGGGGACTAGGGAGAAAGAACCACGGTGCTTTTCGCGTCCAAGTCCTGTGTCATGATTGTAGCAGTAGCCCTTTTGGGAGAAAATTTTTGGCTACTGATGAAGATCACTAAGCGATCGCACCTTCAATGCTATACTAATTACCCAATTCTATATCTAGAACTATTTTTGGGAAGTGCGCTCTACATCTACAATAATGAAGATAAGGTTCGCCCTCACTGCTCGTTGAGCTGCTTACCTAATTGTTACCGATTCTACATGTGGGAAAATTGGGTTAATCGGCAGTTTCTCCTAGTTAAAAATCAGAGTCTAATGGTGTAAAGTACCTTCAATCTAGACAATCAAACACCTGTTCCCCTGTATAACGCTTTTGGGTAGCGTGGAGAGTTGTCCCAACCAAGCCTCTCAAAAACCCTTTGCGTAATGATATTTTGGGGCTAAATTGCAATCAGGCGTGCTTTGTAAGTTTGACTGGATGAAGGAACTAAACACGCAAGTCAATTCTGAGATTTTGGTGCAGTCAGACGTCTGGAGAGGCTGATACGATAAAGCAGCGCTGCGGGAGAGGGGCCACTACTGTCCTTTGGTTTTCCAAGGTAGAGAAAGTGGCGTTTTACCCCCTTGGCGATGGCGATCTTTGTAGCAGTAGCGAGATACGAGCGTCACCCGACGGGCTACCCCCAGGGTGGGTAGGTTTTCTGCCCTGGAAACTTCAAAAGCCCGGTTTCAGGGCAATTAGTTTCCAGCTAGTGTCTAAAGTCCGTGAGGGTATACAGCACAGAACCAGATTAAACCAGTTAACGGTTGTATGGTGTATGGTGTAACAACGCACTAACACCTTCAGTATAATTGAGGGGGCATTCAACCCAAGCGATGAAACTGAGAACTGGTAACTGTTAAAGAAAAAATGATGTTTTGACCAAAGGTCGGTTCACTGCATGGAATTTTCAATCGCTACACTCCTTGCCAATTTCACCGATGATAAATTGGTAGCTCGCAAAGTTTTGGAAAAGAAACTTGGTTGCGAGGATGAAATTAGTTTACAAAAACTTCACATTGCCTTGGAAGTGCTGGAAAAAATCGGTATTTTGGTGAAAGAACGGGGCAAGTATCGTCGTATATCAGAAGAAGGACTGATAGAAGCAAAACTCCGTTGTTCTAGTAAAGGCTTTTGCTTTGCCATTCAAGATGTCGAAGGCGCTGAGGATATTTACATTCGCGAAAGCCATCTCAGTAATGCGTGGAATGGCGATCGCGTTTTGGTGAGAGTTCTCAAAGAAGGTAGCCGCCGTCGCTCCCCAGAAGGAGAAGTTAAGCTAATTCTAGAACGCTCCAATCACACCTTGCTAGCACGAATTAAGCAAGTAGAAAGCGGCTTTCGTGCAGTTCCCTTAGATGATCGATTGCTGTTTGAACTCAAACTCCAAGCTAACAGCATGAAATTGGAAGAAGCCCTTGATCACCTAGCCCATGTAGAAGTCCTGCGTTATCCCCTAGCACAATACCCCCCATTAGGTCGAGTTGTGCAAATCCTCGGTAGCGATGCCGAAGCAGCTGCTGATATCGATTTGGTAACATGTAAACACGATTTATCCCGCAATTTCCCGGATTCAGTGCTAGAAGCAGCGGCCAAGTTGCCGAAAAAATTGCTGAAAGCAGACCTAAAAAATCGGCTGGATTTACGTAATTTATTTACCCTGACGATTGAAGGTGTAAACGGTGACGCGAAAATTGTCGAAAATGCCTTGAGCTTGGAAAAAACAGCAGATGGAAATTGGCGTTTAGGCTTTCACGTTACCGATATTTCCCATTATATTCAACCAGACGAAGCCCTCGACCGAGAATCATTCAAGCGGGGTAAGTCGGTGTATCTAGGGGAATTAGTGCTACCAATATTACCTGATGCCGTAGCCGAACGCTGTTCTTTAGTCCCAGGAAGCGATCGCTTAACCCTCTCGGTGCTAATTACCATCGATCCACAATCGGGAGAAGTCGTAAATTGGGAAATTCAATCCGCTGTAATCAACGTAGACACAGCACTGACAAAACAACAAGCTCAAGCGATTCTCACCAATGAATCAACAAATGCATCTGACCAAATAATCCAGCTGCTCCAAGAGCTGGAAGCATTACGTAAAGCCGTCAAACAGGTGCGCTTGAATCGTGGTAGCTTGCAATTAAATCTGCCACCCAATCAAAACCCCTACTATGATGAGGGAATTTTGGGAGCGGTGGTGGTGAATGATCTACCTGTGCGCTCTTTGTTAACCGAATTGGTGCTGCTGGTAAATCAACTAGTAGCAATTCATTTAAATGCTCTGGGAGTTCCCGCTATCTGGCGAGTTCAAGGCGCACCCGATCCCGAAGATGTCCAAGAAATGCTGAAATTAGCGACTAATTTAGGTGTCGAACTGACACTCGATCCCGAAGTTGAGATCCAACCCCTAGATTATCAACACCTAACCAGGGCTTTTGCCGATTCGCCATCTGAGCAAGTTCTCACCTATTTGTTGCAAGATACACTCAAACCATCTGTGTACAGCACCACCAAAGGACTGCACTTTGGACAGGCACTACCGCAATATATCCACTTTACAGCTCCCTTGCGGCGGTATCCAGATATGCTGATGCAAAGAGTGTATTATACACTACTAGAACATGGACGCGATCGCCGCAACACCCGTGTGAAAGAGCGCGTCAACCTGCGCCACTCCTCTTGTCACGCCGAAATTAACTGGAATGTCTTACCCCCAGAATTGCAACAAGAACTCCAAAGCGATTTAACCAGGGTAATTGTCCAGATTAACGACAGAGAAAAGGAAGTCCAAGAAGCCGAAGCCGATTTAGCGGGACTGCAAAAAGCCCAACTGATGAAACAGCGCATCGGTCAAGTGTTTCAGGGCGTGATTACTGGTGTACAATCCTACGGTTTCTTTGTAGAAATTGAAGTCCCAGTTACAGAGTTGGTGTCAGAAGGTAATCCTGGCGTACCTCTGCGGGTGGAAGGACTAGTACATGTCAGCTCACTCAAAGACGATTGGTATGAATATCGCGCTCGACAACAGGCGCTATTTGGGCGGAAAAATCGTGCTTCTTATCGATTAGGCGATCGCGTCGCTGTACAAGTTAAAAGTGTTGATTACTACCGACAACAAATAGATTTGGTAACTGTCGGTAGCGATGGTGTAGCTAAAGGCTTGGATGTCAACACCCCCAATGATGATTTATCAGATATCTACTTATCAAACGATCTTGAGCCTAACGACTTAGATGATTACGGAGAGGAGGAGTAAATTCTACTAAGGAAAATGTTTTGAATAATACTAGACCTCTCATTCTCGGCGTATCAGGTGCATCTGGACTGATTTACGCCGTTCGTGCTATCAAATTTCTGTTAGCAGCCAACTATGAAATTGAATTGGTAGCCTCTAAATCAACTTACATGGTTTGGCAAGCAGAACAGGATACCCGGATGCCATCAGAACCAGTTGCTCAAGAGCAATTTTGGCGCGAGCAAGCAGGCGTTCCCCAGGCGGGTAAACTCCGCTGTCATCCTTGGAGTGATGTCGGCGCGGGTATTGCTAGTGGCTCCTTTCGCACCCTGGGGATGATAGTCATGCCATGTAGTATGAGTACAGTCGCTAAGTTAGCAGTCGGCTGGAGTTCCGATTTACTCGAACGAGCAGCCGATGTCCAACTTAAAGAAGGGCGAAAGCTAGTTATTGTCCCCCGTGAAACCCCTTTTAGCCTGATTCACCTGCGGAACTTAACTGCTTTAGCAGAGGCTGGAGTCAGAGTTGTCCCCGCCATTCCTGCTTGGTATCACAAACCCCAAACCATTAACGATTTAGTTGATTTTGTCGTAGCCCGTGCTTTGGATCAACTGGATATTGACTGCATCCCGATTCAGCGCTGGGAAGGTCATGGCTAAGGTTTCTTTGAGGATTCATCATTAATTTTACGGAATTCCTAACGGGTGGGGAGAAGACGCCCCCTACAGGCAAAATCTCCCCGCTCCCCGCCCCTGATAACTAACAAAATTGCTATGGCTATAATTCGCTTAATTCTTTTGGTAGCGGTACTAGGAGGACTAACGCTGTTGTTAGCCCAAAATTGGTCACCTGTCCTATCGCTAGCATTTTTAGGTATGCGGACTCAACCGTTACCACTGGCGTTGTGGATCTTGTTTAGTACCACCGCTGGTGCTTTGACATATGTATTGATTACTACGTTGTTTCAGTTATCAAATTACTTAGTCAGACAACCACGCCAAACCCCGTTTTCATCAACAGCAGCTTCACCGCGTACCAAAGCTACCTCTAGGGAACAACCTACACCTCCTCCTACCAGTCCCCCACCGCCAGCTAGTAAAACTGAGTACCAGTCCAGTGACACCTTTGATGATTGGACTCCCAACAGTCGAGATGATGACTGGAATTTTGATGAGCAGCCACAGCAAGGGACTAGTTCTAGAGCGCCAAATCAAGAGTTTCAGGACTCTAAAACCTACGAACGTCAACAACAGCCTAAAAGCAGTTCTCAGTCTGGTTCAGTTTATTCCTACAACTACCGTGAGCCAAAAAATACTGCAGTAGGCAAAACTGAATCAATTTACGACGCCGACTATCGAGTAATTATCCCTCCTTATCAACCACCAACTACCAATCAAGCTGATAAAGCAGATGAAGATGATTGGACATTTTTGGATGATGAGGATTTTGATGATCAGGATAAACGCTCCCCTCGTTAGCATGTTACTGACTTGATACCACACCGTTCACGAGACTCCTGCTTGACTCTACCGTTCATCGCTGCTTCCTGCAAAGTCATAAAAGCATTCAAATCTTCTAAGTCATATCGTGTGGTCAACAGATGACGCAATTGATTTTCTGCTTCCACAGTCAAATAGCCAGTTGCTAAAGCTTTTTGTACAACATCACGAATTCGAGTCATGGTTTAGACCTCATTCTTACCCTAATGATTGATTTGGAAGCTCTGATCTGAGATATACCGTATTTTTTGTGACTAAATCGCCAAGTTGGCAAAACTTTTTTGTACAATATCGGAAGCAAGTCTTCATTTACACCTTAAGTTGCTACATTTATTGATTGAGGTCTTGTGAACACTAAGTTTTAGAAATTTAATATTGTGCTGCACAAAACACAGTATTATGTACAATTAAAGTCTACCACTAGAGAAAGAGTCCCAATTATTTGTGTTGACAGAATTTGTGCCGATAAAGTTTCAAACAATCTTTATTAAGTTTCCGTTAAGCCTAAAGATACCTAAGCAGCAACCACGAAGTCACCTAACGAAAGTTATTAAATTCGTTATAAATTCATCGTTTATTTATTTTGATTTCATAGAAAAATCGTTAATATAATGCCTTAGGTTACATTAAATACATACATAATAACGCTAATGGCAGACGTTGATTCCACGCGACTTGAAGATGAATTTATAGAAGCTAAAAATAACTGGGAGTTAGAAAAGTTATACGTAGATTTATCTTCAGCAAAAGGTAAAGCCCTGACTCCTGTAGAAAAAAAATTCCTCAGAGGTTTACTTTGTGGTTGCAGTCCTGCGGAAATAGCTAAAATAGTTTATCAAAGTGGTAGTAGCAGCACTGTTAGGGTTTATTTGTCAAATGGATTATATAAATATATAGAAGAAATGCTGAGTAATCATGCAGGATACTCAGTCAAAGTAAAAAATTGGAGTCGCGTGACTCATTTGCTAGAAAAAGCGGGGTATAAAAAAGGTTGGTTTCCAGTACAACAAATTATCAGTCCAATTCAAACTGACAAAGAACCAGAAATTGATTTTGGCGACACTAAATCAACCCCATCTCAAGATTGGGGCGAAGCCATTGATGTCAGTGTATTCCACGGACGGATAAAAGAACTCGCTCAAGTTCAACAGTGTATTGTACAACAGCGCTGTCGCTTAGTTGCTATTTTGGGTATGGGTGGGATCGGTAAAACTGCTTTTTCCGTGAAACTAGCAGAAGAAATTCAAGATAATTTTAAATATGTGATTTGGCGATCGCTACGGTTTGCTCCATCATTAGATCTGCTGCTAAATCAACTAATTCAGATTTTATCCCCAAACATCCAGACAACCAGCACACAAACCCTCGAATATAAAATTTCACAACTAATAGATTGTTTACGTGCTTCCCGTTGTTTGCTAATATTAGATAATCTCGACTCAATTTTGGGCTGTGGTCATGAAAATGGCACACAAGAACATCCGACAATATCAGCTAACCATCCAGGTATAAAAAATGCTTCGGCTGAACTCGTTTCTCAAATTCGCTATCGTCAAGGTTATGAGCAATATGGTGAATTGATTAGACGGGTGGGAAACTCCCAACATCAAAGTTGTTTAGTATTTACCAGTCGCGAAAAACCTCAAGATATCGCCGCATTGGAAGGAGAAACCTTACCTGTTCGCTCTTTCAAATTAACTGGCTTAAGTCCAGAAGAAAGCATTTTAATCCTCAAATCTAAAGGTTTTGTCAACACATCAGCAGCAGAATGCCAAATCTTACTTGACTGGTATGCAGGTAATCCCTTATTTGTACAATTAGTGGCTACCGCTATTCAAGAATTATTTGCTGGCAATATTCATGAATTTATCGAACAGGGTACCGTGGTTTTTGGAGACATTCGCGGGATTTTAGACCAACAGTTTAATCGGTTGTCTCAGATCGAAAAACACATGATGTACTGGCTAGCTCTCAATCAAGATTGTGTTTCACTGCGAAATTTACCAAAAGACATTATACCAGGATTGTCGCCCCGCATGTCCCAAAGATTAACATTAGAGGCAATAGAATTATTGCAAAAGCGATCGCTCATTGAACGAACAGCATCTAGCTTTTCCCAAACTCCAGTGTGGATGGAGTATATAATAGAACGTTTAATTGAAGAAAATTTTAAGTTAAGTGAAGAAAAAGATGGCTACTTATTCATGAATCATACAATTTTTGCAGCACATCTAAAAAAAACTATATCTATGGAGTGAAGAGTGCTGAGTGAGTAGCTTATTACAAGGGGTGAATCTGTACTTAATTGGGATGATGGGGACTGGTAAGACGACAGTAGGACGATTACTAGCAAAGCAACTGGCATATGGGTTTGTGGATACCGATGATGTAATTGTCCAAGCAGCGGGAAAATCTATCAATCAGCTATTTGCGGAAGTTGGAGAAGCAGAGTTTCGCCAGTTGGAGAGTAATATACTGGCGCAAGTTTGCGCTTATACAAAATTAGCGATCGCCACTGGCGGAGGTATTGTACTACGGCGAGAAAACTGGAGTTACCTACACCACGGCTTGATAGTCTGGCTAGATGCACCAGTCGAGTTACTTTACACCCGCTTACTAGAGGATACCACAAGACCACTCCTGCAAAATGTTGACCCCAAAGACAAACTGCGATCGCTTCTAGAACAACGACAACCACTTTATTCTCAAGCCGATTTACGCATCGCCGTCAGCGCACAAGAAACACCAGAACAAATTGCGACTAAAGTTATAGAGGCTATCCCCAGCGTTCTCAAATCAACAGTTAATCATAATTCTGAATAGGTGAATTAATTTCGTAGTTAGGACTTTAGTCCTAGATTTTGAAGCACTAAAGTGCTGACTACAACCCCTGAAAATTAATAACATAAACTACTAATCCTAGTCGCATATCACAAAATATGAATATTGTCAATTTTTGCGTGAGAGATTGTTACCAGTTCCAAAGTCTTCTACACTGCAGGGATAGATTTTAAGTCTCAATGGCTCCTCATGATGGTCAAAGATACTGAGTATATCAGGCAAACTGAAGCCACTCGTGTGCAAGTGTTAAGCGAAGCGCTACCTTACATACAACAATTTGCCGGTCGTACCGTAGTTGTCAAATATGGCGGTGCGGCGATGAAAGATAGCAATCTCAAAGATAAAGTTATCCGCGACGTTGTATTTTTATCTTGCGTCGGCTTGCGACCAATTTTAGTCCACGGCGGTGGCCCTGAAATTAACAGTTGGTTAGATAAACTGGGAATTGAACCACAATTTAAGAATGGTCTGCGAGTCACCGACGCCCCCACAATGGATGTGGTGGAAATGGTGTTAGTCGGGCGCGTCAATAAAGAAATTGTCGAGCTGATTAATCAAGCTGGCGGCTTGGCAGTAGGACTTTGCGGTAAAGATGGTAATCTAATTACAGCTCGTCCCCAAGGTGATGAAGGCATCGGCTTTGTGGGAGAAGTCAGCAATGTCAATGTGAAGATTTTGAATACACTGGCTAGCAATGGCTATATACCCGTAGTTTCCAGCGTCGCCGCAGACGATCAAGGACAAGCCTACAACATTAACGCCGATACGGTAGCTGGAGAAATAGCAGCCGCCTTAGGCGCCGAAAAATTGATATTACTGACTGACACCAGGGGGATTTTAAAAGATTACAAAGATCCGTCTACCTTGATTCCCAAAGTAGACATTCCCGAAGCCCGTGACCTGATTGCAACTGGTATAGTTAGCGGTGGGATGATTCCCAAAGTAAATTGTTGTGTGCGATCGCTTGCTCAAGGCGTCAAAGCTGCACACATTGTTGATGGTCGCATTCCCCACGCTCTACTACTAGAAATTTTTACTGATGTTGGTATCGGTACAATGATTCTTGGTTCTCATTTTCAGTAAAATGACATAAAAAACATTGGGGTGCAAGACCAAGCGCCCCTATAGAATTCTTAACTAACCTTTTGTTTCACTCGCGATCGCTGTCTTCAAAATACTGCTACTTGTGAAGGCGCAAGTGCTAAGTTAATTTGGCTAAAACATCAAAAGATGCCAAAAAGATTGCCAATATTGGCAAAATTAAAACAGTGCTGATTGGTGTACAGAACGTGAGTGCAGAAAGTTTAGAAATTGCCAAAACTCTCTACCAAAAGGGAAAATTGGCCTTTGAAAATGGGCTATACCGGGAAGCTGTGGAAAACTTAGAAAAGGCTAGCGCCCTTGTGACACGGAATTCTCGCCTTGGGGGTGAAGTACAAATCTGGCTGGTGACAGCTTATGAAGCCGCTGGCAGAGGTGAAGATGCGATCGCTCTTTGTCAAGAACTCAAACGCCATCCCTTCTCAGAAACCAACCAACAAGCGAAGCGGTTACTCTACATCCTACAAGCGCCAAAGCTACAAAGACCTAGCGAGTGGATGACCGAAATCCCAGATTTGGGCGCATTATCTGATAATGAAGCCAAAATTCGTGTAAGTGTCAATTCTCGCAAATCTTCTTTACAGCAAAA
The DNA here is from genome assembly GCA_963772205.1 of uncultured cyanobacterium. Lineage (GTDB taxonomy): Bacteria > Cyanobacteriota > Cyanobacteriia > Cyanobacteriales > Nostocaceae > Gloeotrichia. The sequence goes on along the minus strand of CAVYXS010000101.1, from coordinate 20,288 downwards.
ACCGACTGAACGAGAATTTGTTGACCTCAGTCAAGTCAATACCCAAGATAATCGCTTTATCTGGGTGGCGCTAATTGTCATCGCTTTGACGCTCTCATACTTGCTTTGGTCGAATATTTGAAGTCTAGCCCCTAGTAGTTCATGTCATTAGTTTTGATGGGTTCGTAGTTGCGCTTTAGCGCCGGCACAATCAATGGCGCTAAAGCGCAACTACAAACAATTAATGACACGGATCACTAGTACTCTGTCTCATTAATTTTGAGGGGTATGTAGTAAGCACTTTAGTGCTTTAATGAGCGATAAATCGCTCACTACGTAACCATAATAATTAATGAATGCGATAGACCACTAGTAGTCTGGCAAGTCAACTTTGCTTGGTTCGTAGTTAGGACTTTAGTGCTAAAAAAGCGATAAATCGCTCACTACATACTCAACATTGTCGCGCAAGCGGACTACTAACCCCTAGCCTCTTATTAAAAGAGTTGACTTTTTAGGAGATTTATAGTAGTGAATACATCATTTTTAGGAAAGATTCTTGCTTGGTTAATCAGACCATTTATAGCGCTTCTCAGTTGGATGCAAGACAAAATTATATCGTCGCGTGTAGGGGCACGGCAGTGCCGTGCCCTTACGAGTGTATTGGACTCAACCGATAACCGCTATAGTTTCAAACCAATTTCATGGCTAGTGCTGTTAGCATCGCTGTTGTTGTCTGGTTGTGTTCAATACGACGTGGGACTAAACTTTGACAACTCAAATCGTGGGGAACTGGTGCAGCATATTAAATTGGGAGAACGGCTAACCAGTTTTAGTGGCGACTATGTATATGAATGGATAAATAGCATAGAACGTCGCGCCCGTCAACTTGAAGGGAACGCGCAACGAGTTTCCCCCGAAGAAATTATTGTGACAATTCCTTTCAGTAATGCTGAGGAATTGCAAGAGAAATTCAACAAATTTTTTAATTCCCGTGCTAATGAAAAAACTCAGTCGGCGCAAACCGAAACTGATTCAGAGCTACCAAAAATTGAATCGAATATCCTTTTGGAGCAGAACAATTTTTTACTCGTAGTCCGGAATCGGTTAATTTATGATTTGGATTTGCGATCGCTGTCTTTAATTTCTAGCAAAGGTAACGTTCTCGCCAATGCCGGTTCCATTCTCGATTTGGATTTTAGCTTAAAAACCCCTTGGGGAGCCGATAACATTCCCATTCCTGAAGCTGAAAATGCTATGCAACCAGAAACCCAAGCAAATCAACTGGTGTGGAAGCTCAATCCCGGTGAACTCAACCACATCGAAGCAGTTTTCTGGCTTCCCAGTCCCCGTAGGTATTGGTGCATTGTTAATTACCCTATTTGTCTGGGGAGGACTGTACCTAAGATACTCTTTTCTGCCAGATCCCAGAATTCAATTTGCGCCCAAAGCCGCAGCGACAGAATAATGCTGAGTGTGGGAGTAAGGAGTTATTATTCTTCCTATCTCCCCTCTCTCCTCACGGCGATAACCGCTCAATCTTCCAAATGCCATTATCTAAACGAGTATAGAGCAAGCGATCGTGCAGGCGGCTAGGGCGTCCTTGCCAAAATTCAATTTCTGCGGGAATCACTCGCAAGCCTCCCCAATGAGGGGGACGGGGAATCTCCTGATTTTCATATTGGCGCCGGAAGTCTAGCCAACTTTTTTCCAGCACTTCTCGACTTTCAATGACTTCACTTTGATTAGAAACCCACGCACCCAGGCGACTGCTAGCTGGACGACTGTAATAATACCTATCTGACTCGTTTTCCGAAACTTTCTCTACGCGCCCAGAAATACGTACTTGGCGTTCCAATTCTGCCCACCAGAAAACCAAAGCCGCCTGGGGGTTTTCCGCTAGTTCTTGTCCTTTACGGCTATTGTAGTTGGTGAAGAAAACAAAACCCCGGTGATCAAAATCTTTGAGCAGCACCATTCTGGCTGAGGGCTTACCATCTGGGGTAGCGGTAGCAATAGTCATGGCGTTCGGTTCAGGAAGTTGAGCAGCCAATGCTTGCTCGAACCATTTTTTAAATTGTATAAAAGGATTATTGTTAACCTCTGTTTCGCTCAAACCTTCTAAAGAGTAATCTTTACGAAGGTTAGCTATGGTGTGATCCATCATGATTTACTTCCTTATTATCAGATATACGTATACATCTATTTGTTAAAAATATCTATGATCATAATCAGCGCCAACAGCAGTTGATCAAATTGTCTCACGGAGTCTCTAAAACAGATTACATCAGATGCGCCGTTCAGCCTCCCTTCAACGTTTGTTAATCTATGGACTGAGTGGCCCGATTATCGCTCTCAATATCTGGTTGCTGTCAGGTACTGTTTCATTACTTCCAGCATCCCATCACAATCTTGAGTACAGCGGCAATTCTGGCTTTTTTATTAAATTACCCGGTTAAATTCTTTAAACGTGCTCGGATCACTCACACTCAGGCGGTGATCATTGTTTTGCTTGTCACTTTAACACTGTTGGTAATTCTGGGCGTCACCCTAGTACCATTAGTAATTGATCAAACAATTCAACTGTTAAATAAGATTCCTGATTGGTTAACCGCTAGTCAAAGAAACTTGCTGCAGTTTGAGGAATTGGCAAAACAGCGGCGTTTACCCCTAGATCTCAAGATTGTCACCAGTCAAATTAATACTAATATCCAAAGTCTGGTGCAGCAACTAGCTTCTGGTGCGGTAGGATTTGCGGGGACGCTGCTATCAGGATTACTTGACATAGTGTTAGTAGTCGTGTTGGCATTTTATATGCTGGTATATGGGGATCAAGTGTGGTTTGGATTGGTCAAGCTTTTACCCCCTTATCTCAGACTCCCCTTGACTAAATCCTTGCAACTCAATTTCCAGAATTTTTTCCTTAGCCAGTTATTGCTGGGGCTATTCATGATTATCAGCCTCACGCCTATCTTCTTAGTTCTCAAAGTCCCCTTTGCTCTGTTGTTTGCTATATTAATCGGCATTTCCGAACTCATACCCTTTATTGGGGCTGCTCTGGGCATTGGACTGGTAACGATGTTGGTATTACTGCAAAATTGGTGGTTGGCCTTTCAAGTTGCAATAGCTGCAATTCTCATGCAGCAAATTAAAGATAACCTATTAGCACCTAAGTTACTAGGTAATTTTATCGGACTCAATCCCATCTGGATTTTTGTAGCTATTTTAATGGGATTTGAGATTGCTGGATTGCTAGGAACACTGGTTGCCGTACCCATTGCGGGTACAATCAAAGGTACTTTCGACGCGATCAAAAGCAACAATCCGGGCGATTTTGTCTCACCTTTCAGCCTTGCTGATGACTATCCCGCAGATAGATAAGCATGTGGTATTTTACACTTTAATATGTGTAAAAATGCTAGATTGATGATTTATGATGTTTTTTTACTTATTACAAAGTATAAAATTATCGTGTTACACTTTGAAGTGTGGCGTACCATGAGATTCTGTGCTGGTTAAGATTGATATATTATGTCTAATATCTAAAATCAAAATTTGCAGAATCTCCAACCACAAGTTTCCATAGAATTGATTACAATTATTCGAGAGAAGTATTAAGTAGAATTTACTAGTTATCATCTAAAGTCAAATGAGACAAGTCAACTTTGTACTAATTTTTATCTTTTGTTTAGCCTTTGTTGTATTTGCCATCCAAAATACTGAACCGGGGACAATACATGTTATTCCTGGGGTGGAAGTGCAAGCGCCGATTGCAATTGAATTACTGTTAGCATTTGGTTTAGGTGGGGTTTTTGCTTGGTTGTTTAGTATCTGGACACAATTGCTGCGATATTTAATATCGAATAAACAAGTCCGCCAAAAAAATATCCAAATTAAGGAACTAGAGAGCAAGGTACAAGAGTATCAAGCGGAAATTAAATCATTACAACCTGCCCTACCACCAGCCAGTGATGCCATCACAAAAGAAGCATAAATACTCGTCCAATAACTCTATTGTTTAATCATTGATGGACGCTTCCGAGCTATTAGAAACCATTACGCTTCTAATTCACCAAGCAGAGCAAGGGGAAATTGACCCTTGGGATGTCCAGGTCATTGAAGTGATTGACCGTTACTTAGAACTAATGGCACCAGAGGCAACGCCAAGAGGCTATGAAGCCGACTTGTCCCAATCTGGACAGGCTTTTTTATCAGCATCAATGTTAGTGTTATTCAAGGCAAATACCTTGATGCAATTACAATCAGTCCAGATGAACTGGAAGGTATAGAAAATGATCCACTGTTAGACACTGAAGATGGGGTATTACAAAACGCTCAACGCCTACAATTAGAGCGACATTTGCGTCGCCGCCCCATTGCAATGCCTCCCCAGAAACGCCGGGTGACACTGCAAGAATTGATCGACCAATTGCAGATCATGGCGAACCAGCTCAAACTTGTACAAAAAGACAGCAAACCAGTTCGTCCCCGGCGTCAGCCCAGTGTCCAAAGTATGCGAGCAGCCCTGGAATTGGCGCACCAGGAAAATCTGACCGAAGTAGCTGGGGAGCTAGAACAGGTGTTGCTTCATTCAGCAGATGAGCTAAATTTAGGGCAAAATTGGTTAAATTTAGAGCAGCTTGTAGATTTGTGGCATCAGACCAAACAACCAGGGAAAAATGGGTCTGCCCATAAGTCAGAACATAGCCACCTAGTTAGTGTTTTCTGGGCACTATTACTGCTGTCGGCGCAATCCAAGGTAGAGCTATTTCAAGAGGAGTTTTACCAAGAGATTAAAATTCGGTTACTCACAGATGCAGCTAAAATCTACCAACCCTTGGAACAGCCCATGAACTGAGGAGCTTGAATAACCAACATAGATAATTTACAGATGTTTGCTGTAGCAGACCCCAAAATCCGAGTAAATTGAAATAATCACCAATCATTGGTGATCTAGGCTATACCTATGGTTGCAACAACCAGCAAATTCCTGTTATCCCTGTTTTGAGGGATGACTAAGAGCAGAAATCAAAACTGATGATTAAGTATCACTCGATAAAAGTAAACTGGCTTGTGGTTAAGGAATAAATTTTTATGAAGGCGATGATTCTCGCGGCGGGTAAGGGTACTCGCGTGCGTCCGATTACCTATACAATTCCCAAACCGATGATTCCTATCCTGCAAAAGCCAGTGATGGAATTTTTACTGGAACTTTTACGCCAGCATGGGTTTGATCAAATTATGGTCAATGTTAGCCATTTGGCAGAGGAAATTGAAAACTATTTCCGTGACGATCAACGGTTTGGTGTGCAAATTGCCTATTCTTTTGAAGGACAAATTGTAGACGGAACACTGGTAGGGGAAGCCGTCGGTTCTGCAGGTGGGATGCGGCGCATTCAAGACTTCTCACCATTTTTCGACGATACCTTTGTGGTGTTGTGTGGTGATGCGTTGATTGACCTGGATTTAACTGCGGCAGTCAAGTGGCATCGAGACAAAGGAGCGATCGCTACTATTATCACCAAATCTGTGCCGCGAGAAGAAGTTTCTAGCTATGGTGTAGTCGTCACTGACGAAGATGGACTTATCAAAGCTTTCCAAGAAAAACCCTCAACCGCAGAAGCACTCAGGACCAACATCAACACAGGTATTTACATTTTTGAGCCAGAGGTATTTAATTATATCCCTTCTGGTGTTGAGTACGATATCGGTAGCCAATTGTTCCCCCACTTGGTAGAAATCAATGCTCCCTTCTACGCCATCCCAATGGACTTTGAATGGGTCGATATTGGGAAAGTCCCAGACTATTGGCGGGCGATTCGCGGTGTCCTACTGGGTGAAATCAAAAACGTGCAAATCCCTGGTCATCAAGTCGCCCCTGGTATTTATACTGGCTTAAATGTAGCTGTGAATTGGGACAAAGTGGATATCACAGGGCCAGTTTACATTGGCGGTATGACCAGGATCGAAGATGGTGCGAAAATTGTCGGACCTGCAATGATCGGCCCCAATTGCTGGATATGTAGTGATGCAATGGTAGACAACAGCGTGATTTTTGAATGGTCACGACTCGGACCTGGAGCCAGCTTGGTTGATAAGCTGGTGTTTGGGCGTTACTGCGTGGATAAAACAGGTGCAACCATCGATGTCCAAGCTGCAGCCTTAGACTGGCTGATTAGCGATGCTCGTAAGACAGTACCATCTCATACCCCTGTGGAGCGTCAAGCGATCGCTGAATTGTTGGGGACAAACGCTAGTTAGTCATCTGTCAGTGGTCAGTAATAATTCACTACTAACCACTGACTCTTCACCACTAACTATTTAGATACGTGTATCTTGTAAGACTCTGCTCATAAGTTTGGAGCAGTCTTTGAGATTCCGCCAGAGTGATGCGCTTTTCTTCTAAAGCTTTTTCACAACGCTGGCGGATGTTTTCCACCATATCCTCGGAGTCATATTGTACGTAACTCACCACTTCGCTCATGGTGTCGCCTTTGACAACATGTTCAATTTGGTAACCTTTGGGGGTCAATTGGATGTGAACGGCGTTGGTATCGCCAAACAAGTTGTGTAAATTACCCATGATTTCTTGGTAAGCTCCGTTCAGGAACATCCCCAGATAGTAAGGTTCTCCTTGTTTGTAGGGGTGCAGTTCTAAAACTGATTTCACATCCCGCAGGTCAATAAAGCGATCGATTTTACCATCACTGTCGCAGGTGAGGTCTGCCAAAATTCCCCGCCGTGTCGGTTCTTCGTCTAATCGGTGTATGGGCATGATCGGGAATAACTGATCAATCGCCCAACAATCTGGTGCTGATTGAAACACAGAAAGATTGATGTAATAAATGGAAGCCATGATTTTCTCTAGGTCTTCCAACTCATCTGGTACGTATTCTTCCTGTCGAGTAATGTCAAGAATTTTTTTGCAGCAAGCCCAATAGAGTCGCTCGGCTTTGGCTCGTTCTCGCAGGCGCAAAATGCCTAAATTGAAGCGGCTAATGGCTTCTTCTTTGAATTGCGTAGCGTCGTGATAGAACTCCTGATAATTTTCTTTGTTAATCGATTGATAGGTTTCCCACAGGTAATTAATCACTGGGGATTCGCCCTCTTCTGGAGGTTCTGGGGGATCGAAGGGGACATCGCTGGTGCTGAGAACATCAAAAATTAGCACCGACTGATGGGAGGCGATCGCTCTACCACTTTCGCTCACCAATGTTGGTACAGGTATTTGCCGTTCAGCACAGGTATCTTTTAACTCTGCCACGATGTCATTGGCATAGTTCTGCATGTTGTAATTTTTCGAGGCGTAGAAGTTGGTTTGGGAACCGTCATAATCTACACCCAAGCCACCACCAACATCTAGGTATTTCATATCTGCCCCCAGCATCGCTAATTCCACGTAGATACGGCTAGCTTCTTGGATGGCATCTTTAATCACATTAATCGCCGAGATTTGCGAGCCGATATGGAAGTGCATCAACTGCAAGGAATCGAGCAAGTCAGCCTGGCGTAATTTGTCCACAGCCTCGATAATTTCCGGCATTGTTAAACCAAATTTAGCGCGATCGCCGCTAGATGTGCCCCAGCGTCCCATACCTTGGGTACTAAGTTTAGCGCGGACTCCCAAAATTGGTTTAATTCCCAACTGGCGATTAGCAGCAATTACCAGATCGACCTCTTCAATCTGTTCTAAGACAATAATCGGTGTTTGCCCTAGTCTTTGGGCTAACATCGCTGTTTCGATGTATTCTTGGTCTTTGTAGCCGTTGCAAATTAACAATGCTCCTGGGGTATCCAACAAAGCCAGCGCAATCATTAATTCAGGTTTAGAACCGGCTTCTAAACCAAATTGATGGGGTTTACCAAACCGGACTAAATCTTCAATCAAATGGCGCTGCTGGTTGCACTTGACTGGAAACACGCCACGATAGACGCCAGGGTAATTGTAGCGGGCGATCGCTTTCGCAAAACAAGCGTTTAACCGCTCAATCCGATCTTCCAAAATATCAGAAAACCGGATCAACATCGGCAGCCCCAAACTACGCTGTTTCAAAGCGTTAACCAATTCAAACAAGTCTAGAGAACCGCCACGATCCCCCTTGGGAGAAACAGTGATATGACCAGCAGCACTAATGGAAAAATAAGGCTGTCCCCAACCTTCAATGCGGTAAAGAGCTTCGCTATCCTCAATTTTCCAGGAGCGAGGCAAATTATCTGTAGTCGCACTAGGTGGTAACAGCTTTTTTTGCCTTTGATTTCTCCTTTCCAAGTTTTGCTGTCCAGTGGTGGACAGCTTAACTACGTCGTCAGATGTAGCAGTTGATTCAACACCCATTTCTTCGTGACCTCTGTGTTTCACCCACGAATTATCAATTTAACGCATTCGTTTGCGAACGGATATATACCCAGCGATAATTTCTGGGATAAACTCTGATTGGTTATTAGTCGGTGGTCAGTTATCAGTGGAAACACAAATAGCAATTGACAACTGAACTATTGACTATGAAAATTTTGTGAAATTTTGGGAGTTAGTCTTGGCAGAACGCACATTCATTGCAATTAAACCTGACGGCGTACAGCGTGGACTGGTAAGTGAAATTATCGGTCGTTTGGAAAAAAAAGGCTTTACCCTCGTTGGCTTGAAATTCCTCAAACCCAGTCGGGAATTAGCTGAACAACACTATGCTGTTCATAGAGAAAGACCCTTTTTCGCAGGTTTAGTCGAATTCATCACTTCTGGCCCCGTGGTAGCAACGGTGTGGGAAGGTGATGGTGTCATCGCCTCCGCCAGAAAACTCATTGGTGCGACAAATCCCTTGACAGCAGAGCCAGGGACGATTCGTGGCGATTTAGGTATTAACATTGGTCGTAATATCATCCACGGTTCCGATGCTGTGGAAACAGCGCAAACCGAAATTGCTCTGTGGTTTAAGGATGAAGAATTGGTTAATTGGGCACCCCAGTTAACTCCCTGGTTGCATGAGTAGTTAAGAGGATGGGGATGGGGGAATATAGCGATTCTCAGTTAAGTGAGGTACAAGAACCCCACCCCCAACCCCCTCCCCGCAAGCGAGGAGGGGGCTATGATGTAACTTAGCTAGAGTGGGAAACGCTATAATGATTTTTCAATGCTTCCTCATCTCCCCCTGCTACCTCATCTCCTTACTTTGTCACTTCGGTCTTTTCAGGTGTTTCTTGGGGTAATTCGATGACACTGCGCTTGGAAAAGCCCCAAGTTAAAATTAGGGCGATCGCCGTAATCATTACCCATTCTGGTGGGACTAAGGCATCGTTGACCACTTTTAACAATAGACGTAAACCGACAAATGCCACAGTAATATAGCCTGCGTCTTCTAGGTTCTCAAATTCGTCTAACCAACGGATAAACAATTCCGCCATAAATCGCAAGGTAATAATTCCAATTGTTGTACCCGTGAGGACTAACCAAGTTTCTTGGGAAACTGCGATCGCAGTTGTCACGCTATCCAAGGAAAATGCTAAGTCTGTTAAGGCGATAACTGGTATTACTTGCAACAAAGAAGTGAAACGAGGTTCATGAGGTTGATTTGACTCGTCTTCTTGGGCGGTGAAGTGTTGGAATACTAACCACAGCAGGTAAGCTGCACCTAATAACTCAAATTGCCAGAAATTTTGTACCCAGGTAGCAGTCAGTAGTAAAGTGATTCGTAGTACGTAGGCGACAACCAAACCTAAGTTAAGAGCCTGACGCTCCAGTTTTTTGTCTTCCAAACCTTGGGCGATCGCTGCGAGGGCGATCGCATTGTCAGCAGATAGCACCGCTTCTAACATCACCAGGATCAGCAGCACAATCGGCGCTTCAACGGTAAATTGAAAGTGAAGGTAATCAAAAATTTGGTCTAGCATCCCAGGTATCTCAAGCAGGTAAAATTAAAAATTTAACAGCAACAGGAAATTTAATATAAAATTTGCCATAAATTTCTACTCTTTTACAGCTTAACGTGGTTATGCTACATTTTGAAGATCGTGGGATCAATGCGATCTGCACCGGATCACCAGCGTTCATTCGCTTCTGGTGGTAAGTGGTTTGAAACCTGCAATCTGGATGGGATTTGCGGTTAACTGGGCAATGATACCCTTTTGAGGAAAGCGTTTCTTGTCTGGCGCGGGTTGTAAAATGACGATTTGCACCATTTCGGCGTTGCGTATCTCGTCTTGATATTCAACAGGAATTTCGATTTTGCCGTTGTTGACTCTAGTTTTGAAGTGTGTGTTGATAGTCATACGTAAAGCTTTACTCAGCTTAGTTATTGGATTTATTGAGAATAAAATAGCCCTGTGTCTCATTGTAGCTACAGTAAGCTCTAGCTTCCTGTTCTAGACTTTCAATGTCCCTTGTCCATCGCTCAAGCTTGCGTTCTCGCTCTCGCAATTGATTTGCTGTAGGGTTTCTAGAAGGTTCGGTATTTGGATTGGGCAGAATTCCATGATTTTTAAGCCAATTGGGGGAAAATTCCTGCACCTGCCAAAGATAAACATGATTGTGTCTATCACCACCTAAACAACGAATCCGTTTAACTGAAAGTGTGGATTCACCAAAGAGGATTTGCTCATTTCTAAAATTGTTAGGAAACAGACGCATCTCACTACCTATTCCCCGAAAGAACTCAACTACGAACCACTCACCAAAGTCGAATATACACACCTCTGTGGAATCACTACCATCATCCTCTAGTAAATCAACATCACCATTGATTTGATACCCTATGGCAATTTGTGAGGTTCTGGGTAACAGGATGCGAAGGCGCTCAAAGCGGTTGCTATAATTAGCCCAAAATTCCCTGCGACTACGTAGTTGATTTGACTCGAAGTTTTGTAATTTGAGCCTGTTCAATATTAGGTACTACTAATTTTTGGAAATCACGATAATTAATACCTCCAATCCATTCTCGGAGTTTTTTCCTTCCAGGCTCTGAAAGCTGATACCACTTATCACCATCTCGATAATTTTTTCGCAACCACTCAACTAGCTGCGGATGATTATTAGCTACATTATTGTGAACAGTAGTTAGTAAGTGATTAACGGCTTGTATTTGCTGCTCGGTTGACATTTCATCTAAACACCCTAAAAGCCAATTTACCTGCTGCTGACTCGGAGAAATAATAGTTACAAAACAGGAGGTTATATATTCTGTAAATTTTGTAAATACTGGAATATATATAGGTAAATAACCATCTATTTTCTTGAGCAATTCAGTTCTGTTTAAATTTTGGTTACAAGCAATTTTGGCTAATTCTTTACCTGCTTGTTTACTGCGAAGCGCCTGAATAACTTTAACTGGTAGTAGTTGCTTAACTAAGTCAGAATTAGCAAAACTTTCAAAAGATTCAGCCAAAGATTTTGCTAACACCTGCTCTTGCTGACCACTATAATAAAGGGCGATACACCAAAGCAAGTGATGTTGTAACCATGAATGAGAAATTGCTACTCTCCAAATTGCTTCTGATGTATTCCAGGAACGGTCAATATTTTGGCGATCCCATTCTGCTTTAGCATAGATACAATAAACCCACTCTAACTTACTGACTTGAGCAGCTTGATCCTGTTGAATAGCTTCCAAGACTTTATCAACAGTTGGCATAGATATTTTTGTATCTGGTAACTGGCTTGTAAGTTGAATAAGTTTATTAGGACTAGACTGGGTAACTTCAGGGAGGGGAGGAACGGTAAACTCAAATTTCAAGGTTTTTTCTCCTTTGGGAATGACAAATAACGAAATATTCAATTTGTAGGGGGCGTCAGAAAATTAGACAAATGCTCTACTGTAAATTTCTAATTATGACACACTCCTAAAACTCAAATTGCAAGGTTTTTTCTCCTTTAAGGAGATGTTTTGAAGATATCTTTCTTTAAGTCATCACTGCGAAACTGAAAGCGAAAAACCACCTTGCGATCAGCAGGATTATCACGTTGTTTGTCAGCTTCTATTTCTCCACCATCCAGCAGCTAATATTTTCTGGCTTAAACGTGTTTTGGTAAGAAAATTAATATCAGAGAAAATGTATTTGTAAACTGATGCTGATCGTAACAAGCTTAGTTGTAGATTGGTGTTATCATCTCCATCTGAACTAGTGTGACCTTCTATAACTACGCGGCTAATTTCTTGATCAAATTCTGGTTTGGAGAAAATCACACCACTGTATACAGGAACAAAGCGGCGTAGAAAGGCTTTACCTTCTGGTTTAAGTTCAGTACTTCCCTTGGCAAACAAAATTGATTCTTGGATACTCACATCTCCACTTTCTGGATTGACTTTTACGTTAATATTGTTGCTTTTCATCTGCCCAACAACGTTACCAATTACTACTCGTTTTGGTACATCTTTTTCTGCAAGCTGGAGTAATGTAGTGATAAATAGCAAAGCAAAAAACATTAGTAAACTAGACATCATATCGCCAATTGAAAGATAGATACTAGAGTCATCATCCTCTGTAATTTCTGCGTCAATTTCACTTATAATAAAATCATCCATAATGACTTCTCCGATTATCTTTATCACCGTTATTATTTGCTGCTACTAGAACTTCTGCTGTCTTGAGTAAATTGCCACACACTGTAGCCATAGCACTATCAGCTTGATTGAAAAAGTGTGTTTGTGATTCATTAAAGTGATGTTGCCAAGCCATGAGAGAATCGCTAAAACTGCTAGATAGTTCCCTATATGAATTGTCCACTCTCTGCACTTGTTCACCAATACCACGAGCAAGTTCTTGTAGTTGTACTAATCTTTGACTATCATTTAGCCCAACAGCATTAACTAGGTTTCCAACTTCTTTAGCAGCTTGGCGAATTTGATTCATACTTCTGTCTACTTCACGAGATAATTCACTGCGCCTGTGCGCTTCTTCTTGGAAGACGTGATCCAAATTCGTCACTACCACAGCTAATCCATTTCGTTGTTCGCCTAGTGTCCCCTCTAGTAAGTTGTTTTGTTCTTCAAAGAACATTTTTAAATTTGCTTGATATTGTTGACGGAATCTTGTCAAATCATCTTCTACAGTTTGGCGGGTTTCTGTAAGTGTTCCGTGGATATTTCCTAAAGTAGCGAGAAGATTATTTTTCGCATTATTCATCAATCCAGAAGCTTCGTCACCCACTGTTCTTAAAGTATTAGTCTGGTCTTGAAAGGCTGTATTTGCTTGTGTGAGAATTCGGATAATTCCAGTCTGAGTAGCTTGCAACATCTGTTGTTCTACTTCAGCACGTGTTTGTAATGCTGTTTGCAGTTCTTCTCGAATTCCTCGAAAGGTAGCAGCCGCTTGTTCTGCACTGGTTTCAAAGGCGCTTCTCTGGGCTGTCATTCCTTGAATACTTTGCTCTACGGCTAGATGAATTTCGAGAGATGTTTGTTGTAAAACACCTTTTGTATCTGTTTGGAATTGATTAAGAGTGAGTCCTAAATTGTTAGCAAATTGTTGAAGTTCTACTAAAGTCTTTTGTTGAAAGTTCTGAATTGTCTGGATAGAACTTGCCAGACTTGTAGATATACCACCCAATTCCTGATGCAAAGTCATCACTGCTTGAGAAGCTTGTTGGGTTAATTTTGCACTTTCATCTAATCGAACTGCAATTGGTTCGAGTACCTGAACTCGCAAATCTTGAATGAGTTCCTCTAAAACTCTCTGTCCCTGATTTTCTTGAAGCTCTCGAAGTTTTTTCTGTTCTTTGAATATTGCTTCCAAGGCTGGTAAAATTTTCTGACCTACGGCTTGATCAATAGCTGGGGCTGACAACTGATTTAAACCTGCGAATTGTTCTGCAATACTTCTACCGACAGCTTGACCAATGCTTTCTGCATTTAGCTGATTTAATCCTGTCAAGTTTGTTGTTACAAAACTAAGTGCTTCAGCTATTTCACGGTTGCTATTATCTGCCGTTTTTAAAGTTGCTATGTTATTTAATTCCCGACGCAAACTATTACGTCGTTTCTGCCGTAGCGAATCACATACAAACAAAACTAAAGTAAACAAGCTACCAGAACCAAGCCCCATCATCGAAGTAGAAAAAGCTGTTTTCATTCCTACCAGTAGCTCTTTACTAGCAGTTATCAGTTCTTTGGTATTTTCTGTAGATAAATTGATTCCTTGAAGTCCCTGTTGTATACCATAGAAAGTTCCCAAAAGTCCAATAGCAGTACACAAAGTTGTCACGAAGCGTAGGGAACTACGAGGTATTGGATGGGCTAAAACAGATGGATACTTTGTCAGTAAAAATTTATTATCCTGTCGCCTGAAGTTATTTGTGTTATCAGTTCCTAAATGTTCCTTAAACCAGTCACGATTCTTGTCCGAAATTGTGACATTTTTACCCCTTTGATGATCACTGAATAATTTAATTGCAGATGAAATTTTACCACATTCTAAGAGCCAATACTGCCGCAATGTTTTAAGCTCGATAATAATTGCGACTATTAACACAAAAGCAATTGCCCAATGAAAAGGTTCATTATGCCAAATAATGTCCCAAATTTTTGCTATTCCCATACAGCACCCCTGTTTTTATTTTTTCTCAAATTGCTTTAATTCTTTACGAGAAAGAACCTCTTCTGCTACTCGCACAGGAAGATGTTCTGCATATTGGCGGTTGTTTATAGGTTCTCTGAGGTATAAACTGTAAAGTCGCTCACCTTCTGCATTGTTATCCTCAACTAAATAAACCTGTTCTGGTGCATAACTTCTCAACAAACGCACTTGCAAACAGGTTTTTAAATCTCGCGATGAAGTGGATAGGGAAGAATTTTCGCCAAACAGTTCACAAGCCACTTTCCAAGCGTGATTAACCGCTACAATCTCCCTCACCAGCTGCTCAATGGAGGGATTGATTATTTCAGTATTTTCAAGCATAGACTTTGTTATCTGATTTACCTAAGCTGCTACCAACTTATTGTTCCCAGATATTAGGCATGATTTAACTTTTTTGGCTATTTTACCTAGAATATTCTAGAACTTACGCACCGAAGCCTGAAACCTAAATCCGAACTATAGCGGTTATCGGTTGAGTTCAATACACTCGCAAGGGCACGGCAGTGCCGTGCCCCTACATGCGACGATTTTGTATTGCATCCAACTGAGAACCGCTATAGTAGTCTGCCACACCAACTTTACCGGGTATGTAGTGAGCGATTTATCGCTTTTTCAGGACTAAAGTCCTGACTACCAATACCATCAACATCAGCCGAATTGTCAAGTATTTGTAACTTTTTTACATTTATTTAACATAATATTGGGCAATTATCCGGATATTTTGTCTAAATCCGGTAAATCAATAATACGGGGTGTAGTTAGAGTAACTAGTCTTAATTAATATGCTAACGATTTACTTAAACTTGCCATGCTGGAAAAACTTCTCCAAGCCGCCATTATCACCTTCTTGCTTTACCTTATAGCAGGAATTAGCCCAAATACTAAAATGCAGACGAAAGCTGCAGCATCTTTACCAGAAATTCAAACACCCATTCTCAGCTCCCTGTTACCATCTTTTCGGTAACAATTAAGTATGCGTGGTTTGTCGCCTTGTCGCCTTACGAGATATTTTTCCACCTCCCCAGGCGGGTATGAAAGCCTTGCAATCAGCCATCTGTGGCTTAAGTTGACACCAATGGGCAATGCCGTGCCCCTACGGGAAATATCTATGTATCAGCTACGCTCCGCGTCTGTCTACGACACGCACTCGCGTTCGTAGTCAGGACTAAAGTCCTGGATTTTGAAGCACTAAAGTGCTTACTACAACCTTTCAAAGTTAATGTGACAGACCACTAGAAGGTAGACTGAAGATAGAAGGCAACTATTTTCATCTGCTCATGACTAATCGCCTGGCTGCAGCTAAGAGTCTCTACCTGCGAAAACACGCCGAAAATCCTATCGATTGGTGGCCGTGGTCTGATGCAGCTTTGACAACTGCAAGGGAACAAAATAAACCAATCTTTCTCTCTATAGGTTACTCCAGTTGTCACTGGTGTACTGTGATGGAAGGTGAGGCTTTTTCTGATTTGGCGATCGCCGAATACATGAATAGCAATTTTCTCCCCATCAAGGTAGATAGGGAAGAACGACCAGACCTTGATAGCATCTATATGCAGGCTTTGCAGATGATGAGTGGTCAGGGTGGTTGGCCTTTAAATGTTTTTATCTCTCCTGATGATTTAGTGCCGTTTTATGCTGGGACTTACTTTCCTATAGAGCCGCGCTACGGTCGTCCTGGTTTTTTACAAATCCTGCAGTCAATTCGCCGCTACTATGATATAGAAGTTGAGGATTTGCGTCAACGCAAAGCAGTAATTATTGAATCTCTCCTCACATCTGCGGTGTTGTCAGATGCGACTAATCAAGATATACAAGAAAATCAATTACTCCGGCAAGGTTGGGAAACCAGTACAAGCATCATAACTCCTAATCAATACGGCAATAGTTTTCCGATGATTCCCTACGCGGAATTATCGCTGCGCTTAATTCGGTTTAATTTTCCATCCCAGTATGATGGTGAGCAAGTTGTTACCCAGCGGGGACTAGATTTGGCTTTGGGTGGGATTTATGATCATGTGGGTGGAGGCTTTCACCGTTACACTGTTGACCCCACATGGACAGTACCCCACTTTGAGAAGATGCTATACGACAATGGTCAAATTGTCGAGTATCTGGCGAATTTATGGAGTCAGGGGGTACAAGAACCGGCATTTGCCAGAGCGATCGCCAAAACGGTACAATGGCTGCAGAGAGAAATGACCGCTCCTGAAGGTTACTTTTATGCATCTCAAGATGCCGATAGTTTCATCAATTCCACAGCCACAGAACCGGAAGAAGGCGCTTTTTACGTCTGGACTTATAGCGAACTCCAGCAATTGCTCACCCCAGAGGAACTAACAGAATTACAACAGCAGTTTACAGTCACTCCTAACGGCAATTTTGAAGGCAAAAATGTGTTACAAAGGTTGCATTTAGGAGAACTAGGTGAAACAATAGAAACTGCTCTGGGTAAGTTATTTGCGGCTCGTTACGGTGCAACACCAGAATCACTTGATACTTTTCTTCCAGCCCGCAACAACGAGGAAGCCAAAACAATTAACTGGATTGCTCGTATTCCCTCGGTGACAGATACAAAGATGATTGTCGCCTGGAATAGTTTGATGATTTCCGGTTTAGCAAGGGCTGCTAGTGTATTTAAACAACCGTTGTATCTCGAAATAGCCGCTAAAGCTGCAAATTTCATCTTAAATCATCAGTTCGTCGATGGGCGTTTACATCGACTCAATTATGAGAATCAACCAACCTTGTTAGCGCAGTCGGAAGATTATGCCTTTTTTATTAAAGCACTGCTAGATTTACATCAAGCGTCTTTAGCACTGACAACTCAGCACTCATATTGGTTAGAAAAGGCGATCGCTCTCCAAGATGAATTTAACGAATTTCTTTGGAGTATAGAATTAGGCGGATATTATAATGCATCAAGTGACGCAAGTCAAGATTTAATTGTGAGGGAACGCAGTTATGTAGATAACGCCACACCCTCAGCCAATGGAGTAGCGATCGCCAATCTTGTCCGTCTGACCTTGCTCACCGATAATTTACATTATTTAGATTTAGCTGAACAAGGGTTGAGAGCCTTTAAAAGTGTCATAGGGCGCACTCCCCAAGGTTGTCCCAGTTTGTTTACAGCTTTAGATTGGTATCGCAATTGTACCTTAATTCGCACCACAACCGAGCAAATTAACTCACTCATTCCCCAATATCTACCGACAGCGATGTTTGCTGTAGTCTCAGATTTACCAGAAGATAGCATCGGCTTAGTTTGCCAAGGTTTGAAGTGCCTAGCCCCTGCAGCCAGTGTAGAGCATTTGTTGCAACAAGTGCAGCAAAGTCAGAATCGGGGGTGATGGGGACAAATGACAAATGAGAAATGACAACTAACAAATTAACCGCTATTGTTCTAGCCGGTGGTAAGAGTTCTCGCATGGGTAGAGATAAAGCCTTGATTCCCATTCAAGGGATACCATTGTTGCAGCGAGTTTGTGGAATTGCCGCACAGTGTGCTGATATAGTTTATATCATCACACCCTGGCCAGAACGCTATCAACACTTACTTTTACCTAATTGTCACTTCATCCAAGAACAACCTTTATCCCACGGTCCACTGGTAGGATTTTACCAAGGATTGGCGCAAGTACAAACAGATTGGGTGCTGTTGTTAGCTTGCGATTTACCGAGGTTGCGGGTTGAGGTGTTGCAAACATGGATCGCTGAATTAGATACTGTGACTGATGAAGCGATCGCAGTTTTGGCTGATCATCCTTTAGGATGGGAACCTTTGTGTGGTTTTTATCGCCGGCGTTGTTTACCACAACTATTAGAGTTTATCAACCAAGGGGGGCGATCGTTTCAGCAGTGGCTCAGACAACATCCTGTGCAAGTTTTACCCTTACCAGAACCTCAAATGCTGTTTAATTGTAATACACCAGAAGATTTAACTGTGAACTAGGGAGTGCCAAAAAATAAATTACTCAATATTTGATACCAAAAATACTTTTCCAACATCCTGTAAAGAAAAAATCTTAATTAATAGAAATTTTATGAATGAAATTGTTACAGCGGAAACAAGTTTTATGCAGGTGATTACTCTATATTAAATAAAGCATTTCTCAATAAACCTTGTATAGATAATTGCGAGTAGCACAGTCATATATTCTTTAAGAATGTTTGCTTGTGTTCTTACTCGCTTTTTTTTAAATCTTTCTCCAAAAACACAATCATAAAATAGAGACGTTTGCTCAAACATCTCTACATGGATGTATGTTTTACCTATTTCACTAATCCTTTACAGAACCAATAGCTTTTTGACTTATTCGTTGTTTTTCAGCTTGAGAAGAACCACCAGTAATGCTCCGGAAATAAATACCGCCAACGGTTAATAAAAACACAATATATCCTATAGCTTGAACAAGATAAAGATTCTCTCTGTAGCCAAACAAAGATTTGAGAATAACGCCGGGAAACTGTTTATCAGGCAAAATTGTGGAAGTATTAGAAACAAGAGGCCCCAAAATACAAGAATGTACTGGAGCAAAGTGTTGGTAATAAAAACAAAGACTTTCTGATGCGGGATTGCTGAGAGCAAGATTAGCCACACCATCATCAAAATGTTTCAAAGCAGAAACTACCAAACCAGCAACAATTAACACCAATAAAACGCCCATCACCTGGAAAAATTGGCGGATATTAATTTTGACACCAACTTTAAATAAGAGTACCCCAATACCTACTGCGCCTACTAAACCACCAATAGCACCTAAAGCAGGCGCTAATCCCTGTTCAAAATTTGCAGCGATGAACAGAACAGTTTCAAACCCTTCGCGGACAACAGCAACTAAAATTAAAGTAAAAACGCCCCAACCAGCATTTGAATTTTGTGTGAGTGTTTCTGTCAGCACTCCCTCAACTTGAGCCTTCATAAATCTGGCTTGTTTAGTCATCCAGATGAGCATCCAACTGAGCATTGCAATTGCTAACACACTAAATACACCTTCTAGCATGGGTTTAACCACTGAGGTGTATTGAGGATTAACTGCGCCTAAAGTTTGAATTACCCAACTAAACAACACACCTATCAGCGCACTGACAAAAATACCAACACCGACACCAGCATATACCCAAGAATTAAGTCGCGATTGTTTGGCTTGTTTGAGCAAAGCCAGCACAATTCCCACAACCAGAGCTGCTTCAACTCCTTCTCGTAGTGTAATTACAAAAGTAGGTAAGGCTGTAGTAAAATTCATTTTTATCCTTTATCATTAGTCATTAGTTTTTTGTCATTAGTCTTTAGCCAATCACTCATAACTAATGACTAATGAATATTAGCTAAAATCGCGTAACATTTTTTTCAATTCGAGATTATGCATCTCTTCTTGACCAATCATCCCACGCGCGAATTCTTCTAGATATATACTAGCATTAGTAACAGTTTCGAGAAGATTTTTATACAAATCCAACGCCTTTTTTTCATGAGATAAGCTTTCTGCCAAGATATCCTTGACTGAATGCTGATAAGTTTCTTCCATTTGGGCGATTTTCAGCGAAGGATGTCCATCTAAACCTGTAAGAATCTCTCCCACTTGTTGAGCATGAAGTAGAGATTCAGTTGCTTGTGCTTTAAAAAAAGCGACAATGGGAATGCGGTTAGGACCAGTTACCATCAGGGAATAATGAGTATAGCGCACTACCCCCGCTAATTCAAATTCCATAATGGCGTTCAGCAGATCGATAGTCTTTTTATTGTCAAGCTC
>CAVYXS010000100.1:0-103745 GCA_963772205.1 uncultured cyanobacterium | reverse complement strand
TCAACTCGATAAGTTCGTCACCTAATCGTAAAGTGACAATGCGAATTTTTGCCCCAGGTATGCCTTCTAGGTCGTTGTAATCTTGTCCTTCAACAGTGATGTCAGAAACGAGTTCAAAAGTAAGTGCTTGTGTATAGAATTCCAAAGAGCGCGTGCAATTTGTCACCGTTAAGCCAATAGCTCTAATTCTTTGTACTTGTACATCGGTTTGACTAGACATATTCAACAGACTTTGTACTTATTCTGTACTAGCTTGGCAAAAATTCAATATGAGTCTTGTATAAATCAATCAATATAAAAAAAATATTATAAAATTTATCTCTAGCTTAAGAAAGACATGCAACTGACTTCATCCTTTAAAGATTTTATTCAATAATGAAATCGGTATGAAATTTTTATAGTTCTTTCGGTAGAGATATTTATTATTCCAATGGCTAGAAGCATTTATTCTTACAAACCTTTAAACTGATTCCAGAATCACAAAAATAGCTGTCAAAAATTAAATACATCAGTAAAATGTGTAATTGGTATAAAAAGTGTAATGTAAGACAGATGGCTTCAATTTAGATTCAATCATAAGTTCTCCATATCCGCTATCCTCAAACTTTGCAAATGAAAATACATAGTAAAAATAATCACAAATTATTATGAGTTATTCCCCTTATTTGCTTAAAGGTCAAAAAGCACTTGTGACAGGTGGTAGTTCTGGAATTGGTGAAGCGATCGCTCGTTATTTAGCTTTATCAGGTGCAGCAGTAGCTATTAACTATCATTCAGAAGCTGAATCAGCCCAAAAGCTTGTCGATGAGATCAAAGCAGCTAATGGTCAAGCTTTTGCGATTCAAGCTGATGTCAGCAAAGAAGACGAAATCAAGGCGATGTTCAGCCAGACGATCCAGCAATTCGGCACTATTGACATTTTAATCAACAATGCCGGTCTGCAAAAAGATTCACCGTTTGTAGATATGACCATTGACCAATGGAATAAAGTTATTGGGGTGAACCTGACAGGACAATTCTTATGCGCTAGGGAAGCTGCAAAGGAATTTTTACGCCGGGGTGTACAGCCGCATATTTCATCTGCCGCAGGTAAGATTATTTGCATGAGTTCTGTGCATCAGGTAATTCCTTGGGCTGGTCATGTCAATTATGCTACTAGCAAGGGCGGGATAAATATGATGATGCAAAGTATTGCCCAAGAACTTGCACCCCATAAAATTCGTGTTAATAGTATCGCTCCTGGTGCAATCAAAACTCCAATTAATAAATCAGCTTGGGATACCCCACAAGCAGAGGCTAATTTACTAAAACTAATTCCAGCAAAACGTGTGGGTGATGTGGAAGATATCGCCAAAGCAGCAGTTTGGTTGGCTTCTGATGACTCTGATTATGTTAATGGTACAACACTGTTTGTAGATGGCGGCATGACTTTGTATCCGGGTTTTACAGAGAATGGTTAATTGAGAATGCCTACAAAAGTTACTGTTAATTCTGGTTTGATAAGCATCAACGATGGTTCTTCTTTTTTAGTAACAGCTAGTGATGGTTCCATCGACGAAAATTTACCTCAAGGTTTTTTTGTTTGGGACACACGCGTAATTTCTTACTACGAAATTTCTCTCAATCGCTATCGACTTTCGCTGTTAGCATCTAGCAATATCACCCATCATAATGCACTTTATCAATTCACTAACCCACAATTTCCTATTATCAATGGCTCCTTAGCTGCCAGTAGTTTGCTTATAACTGTTCGGCGCGATATTGTAGAAGGGATGCATGAAGATATTGATATAATTAACTATCACAATGAAGTTGTTAAGTTTCAATTAATGCTAGCTGTGCGTTCTGATTTCGCGGATATTTTTGATGTCAAATCACAGCAAATTTTGACGCGGGGTGAGATAGAAACCAGATGGGAAAATGGCGTACTCACTACTGAATATCGCAACGGCTCTTTCTTGCGAGGTATTGTGATTGAGCCAGTTTGTGGAACTTCTGAGCCACGCTATGCCAATGGTCGTTTAATATTTGATGTGGTCATCGCTCCTGGGAAAACATGGCACACTTGTGTCAATTTTACAGCTTTAGCCAATGGAAATGTTTTCAAACCTCAAAATACCTGCGCTGTGCCTCACAGTACAAAAGCCGGAAAGGTTAGGGATGAATTTCTGGCTAATGCGACAAAGTTGCGCTCGTCTAATGCTGAAATTGCCGAATACTATCAACAAGCGATCGCGGATATGGGAGTGCTACGGATTGAGGTGGATGATCATGGACATCAATTTTGGATGCCTGCTGCTGGTATTCCCTGGTTTGTTGCCGTTTTTGGACGTGACTCAATAATTGCTAGCTTGCAAGCGATCGCAGTTTATCATGAATTTGCCCGTGGCACTTTACTGAAACTGGCTCAACTCCAGGCAACTGAGTTGGATGATTGGCATGATGCCCAACCGGGTAAAATGCTGCACGAACTGCGGCGCGATGAGTTAACTACATTAAATCTACTTCCATATCATCCCTACTACGGAACAGTAGATACTACCATCCTGTGGATTGTTACCTTATCTGAAGCCTATAATTGGAATGCTGATGTTAGTATGCTTGATGAATGTCGAGCGCCACTGGAAAAAGCCCTAAGTTGGATTGACAAATACGGCGACTTTGATGGAGATGGCTTTGTTGAGTATTTAACTCGTTCGCCAAAAGGATTACGCAATCAAGGTTGGAAAGATTCGGGTGACGCAATAGTTTACCCCAATGGGCAGTTAGTTGAGCCACCAATCGCTTTGTGTGAAGTGCAAGGCTACGTTTATGATGCGTGGCTGAGGGCAGCTTTAATTTATGAAGTATGGGGCGAAAAAGAGCAAGCCAAAAAGCTGCGTCAAAAAGCCGAAGAACTTTATCAACGATTTAACGATCGCTTTTGGATGGAAGAGGAAGGCTTTTACTGTCTGGGCTTAGATAATAATAAGCAACAAATTAAGTCTATCGCCTCAAATCCTGGTCATCTGCTCTGGTCTGGTATTGTCCCACAGGAAAGAGCAAAAAAACTTGTTAACCGACTTTTTCAACCAGATATGTGGTGTGGTTGGGGTGTGCGGACTCTTTCATCTGAAAATCCGGCATATAACCCAATTAGTTATCAACGGGGTAGTGTTTGGCCTCACGATAACTCGATTATCGCGGCGGGATTAAAAAAGTATGGCTATCACCAAGAAGCTAACCGCATTGCTGAGGGGATTTTTGCTGCTGCTAGTTATTTTCAATCTGGACGAATGCCAGAATTGTTTGCGGGAATTGAACGCCAAGATGATAACTTTCCAGTCCCCTACCCAGACGCTAATATACCCCAGGCTTGGGCTGCCGGTTCATTTTATTCCTCATTCGTACCATTTTAGGACTCAAAGCTGATGCTTCCAAACAACAGTTAAAAGTACAGCCGAATCTACCAGATTTCTTACCAGATTTAGAACTCACAAATTTGTCTGTGGGAGACGCTACGGTGGGATTACGCTTTTGGCGTGATGGCGAACAAACTCAATGGGAAGTTATCCATCTCGATGGTGAATTAGAAGTTTCTAGATGATTATTATTTACTCTTATGGTATCTGATTCATCTTTCAAGTAACCGCAGTTTAAAAATAGTAATGAAGCAGCTACTTCTTGAAGATAATTCAAGATTATTTAGTTTTTGTTTTAGCCATTGAAAATCATGTTGAATTTTTCCAAAGACAAAGCCAAAAAAGATTTACCGAGAAATATTTTTTTAACTGAAGGACTAAAAACACTAAGTTTGAGTTTACTACTTGCCTTAGGAATTCGCACCTTTGTTGCAGAAGCACGTTATATTCCTTCTGGTTCAATGCAACCTACACTTCAAATCAATGATAAATTAATCATAGATAAGATTAGCTATGATTTTAGTTCTCCTCAGAGAGGTGATATTATTGTTTTTAATCCCACTAAAACATTAGCAATAGAAAATTTTCACGAAGCTTTTATTAAACGTGTAGTTGGTTTGCCAGGTGAAAAAATAGCAGTAAAAAATGGCAGAGTATATCTTAACGATTCACCATTATTAGAAAATTATCTTGAAGCCAAAGCAAATTATCAATGGGGACCAGTGGTAGTTCCAGCAGATTCTTACTTAGTTCTAGGAGATAATCGGAATAATAGCTATGACAGTCACTATTGGGGTTTTGTTCCTCGTAATAAAATTGTAGGTAGAGCAATTTTGCGCTTTTGGCCTCTAAATCGAATTGGAGAAATAAATAGACCGATCTATCAAGTACATCTACCTGAAAAGTTGTAGTTTTTAATTAAATTGGAGGTAGATATCAGATTTATCCCACTTCTGTGAAGATTGAAATCACACCGCCAAACGTCTACCAGCACTTTACTCTTCCTGAAAAGATTAACCCTTGTACAGGTGAAGTCAGAGTTAGATCAGTACAACCAGGAATTATCCAATAATAGCGATCGCCTTCCATACATTTCGGATCAAAAAGAGCCATTATTATGCCGAATAATTCATCACCCAAACCAACAATTGAATACTGGCATGTCTGGACTGACGACGACGGTATAAGCCACCAATCCCGGTGTCAAATTCAACACTTCATTGAAAAAGGCATAGCCCCGGATACCTCACCGCAGTGGCTTTCTCAATTGAAACAGTCTGGTGCGACAATCACCTTTACTGTGTTACCTGTGGGATGGGTTGGTAACTGGCATGAGAACCCAAAACCCCAGTGGATAATACCTTTGTCGGGACGCTGGTTTGTGCAGACTATGGACGGCCAGCGAGTCGAGATGGGGGAAGGCGAAATTTCCTTTGGAGAAGATCAGGGTACGAAAGCAGACGCACAAGGTCATAAAGGTCACTTATCTGGAACAGTAGGCGATGCGCCAGCTGTTTTAATAATGGTGCAATTTGAAGAGACTCCGACTGTAGATCAATCCTGTAGATTTAGGTAAGTGGTTGAGTAGCCAATACAGTTCAGATCAACCCAAAATATTTGTAGAGACGGCGATTTATAGCGTCTCGAAAACCCAAAATTGTTGCCAGTAGCCCTTAACCCAAGCGTATTGAGTTAGTAGCGATCGCGCTAGCAGTGCGTTAGTATACTCCTTTGGTGAAGTAAACTATGCTCCCACCTGTCGCGCCAGCATCAGCCTGTTAAAAAGTTAGTACAGCACAGCGTAAATAGCTATCATTTTTTTCCTGAAATATAAACCTCATAATTTAGGAAGATTCGGTTATAGGAGGTTGTACAGCGCAACTTAATTTTTCTATGGAAGAATCCTTGCCCATTACTATTCTGATCAGTGCAACAGTTGTGGCTGGTATTGCTGCTCAAGTTTTAGCTGGTTATTTTCACATTCCCAGCATTGTCTTACTACTTCTGTTTGGGATTCTTCTGGGACGAGATGGTTTTGATTTTTTAGATCCTTCTTTACTGGGGATTGGTTTAGAAGTTGTGGTTTCGCTGTCAGTAGCACTTATTTTATTCGAGGGTGGTTTAAATCTACAGTTAGGAGAGTTAAAAGATGTTTATAGTAGTCTTCGCAATCTTGTCACTTTGGGAGTGCTGATTACCTTAACTGGTGCTGGAATGGCTGCACACTGGCTAAGTGAATTTCCTTGGTCAATTGCTTTTCTTTATGCCTCCTTAGTAGTTGTGACAGGCCCAACAGTAATTAATCCACTCCTCAAACAAATTGGTGTAGAAAAAAAAGTCTCAACACTTTTAGAAGGAGAGGGTGTTTTTATCGATCCAATTGGTGCAATTTTGGCTGTGATTGTACTTCACTTTGTTTTGAGTGGAAATGTGGAGCCACTCATTTTAATTAAGGGTCTGGTTTGGCGTTTGGGTATAGGCGTAGTTATTGGTATAGCTGGAGGCTGGTTACTATCCCAACTTATCAAACAGGATCAATTCTTATCCCAAGAGTTAAAAAATCTAGTCGTTTTAGCTAGTGTCTGGGGTTTATTTAGTTTGGCACAGGTGTTACGTGGTGAATCTGGTTTGGTGGTTGCTGTAATTATGGGGATAGTTTTAAAAGCTAGTAACCTACCTTCAGAATCTTTGTTGCGTCGATTTAATGAACAGTTGAGCATTTTAGCTAATTCGGTTTTGTTCATTCTGTTAGCAGCAGACTTATCAATTGCCAGTGTTTTCGCTTTAGGTTGGGGTAGTGTTCTGACAGTTCTAGTGCTGATGCTAATAGTGCGTCCTATTAATATTTTAATATCTACCTGGAATCAAGGTTTTAACTGGCAAGAGCAGTTATTTTTATCTTGGGTTGCTCCTCGTGGAATTGTAGCTGCTTCTTTGGCTTGTTTGTTTGCAGTTTCACTTACAAAACAGGGTATCAATGGCGGTGATTCAATTAAAGCCTTAGTATTTTTGACAATAATGATGACAGTTTTTTTCCAAGGATTGACGGCTGGTTGGTTTGCCAGTCTGCTTGATTTACGGTTAGTAGCTCAAATAGATCAAGATTCTTTGCCAGCAACTACTGATGATGTCAATGGACAAAAAGATATAGATAAAAACAGCTTCACTTCTGAGTTAATTGAGTCGTAGCTAAAAATTTTTTACTAACTTATCGAAATTATCACTCTTGTTCTTGTAAATTAGTTTATTTATGCTATCTAACATTAGTAGTCATCCTTATTTTTTAACTCCCGAATTATCTAACTCTAATTATCCACTCTTTGTCTTTTTACCTGGACTGGATGAGACTGGAAAAGAATTGATGTATATTCAAAATTTAAGTAATATTCTCCCTAATCATCAGATAATAACTTTACCTCATAGGGGTCCTGCTTGCTTAATTGAAAGGGAGATTAATCTCTATCAAATTTTATTATCCGCTAATTTTACTGTTGCATAATGTAATATTTTCACTTTCTCCCCTCAACGCGCTACGAACCTATGCAAAGCTGTATTAAGACAATAAACGCTGCTGAAATTGCAGAGCTTTTTGAGGGTCAGGAATTTGTGATGCCAAAATTTTCACAAATTCTGCCTCAGAAATTTGTGGAGAAGTTTTGATAGATTTTTGCACTAAAAATCTCGCTATTGGACCGATTAAATCAGTCAATTCTCGCTCACATTGACGGACAAAGCTATCACTAAGTCCTGGGGGTGCATTTCTGGCTATAGTCTCTGGCTGAGGTTTAGTTTGTCCAGTAGTTTGTCTCAGTAGCAACATTGATTTTTGCTGAAACTCATTTTTTTGATGTCCTACAAGGTGAAGGGTCAAATTATCTATTACTTCTTGGTAAGTGGGGGCTGACGACGCAATTTGCCGTAACAATGTTGGCGCTAAAGGGCCAACCAGTTCCAAGAGAATTCTTTCCAAGTGGGTGTATTGTTCTGAAGTTAGGGGAGAAGAAGTCGAGCTTGTAGTGGAATTTCGAGTTGTATTTTGTTGGGGTGAGAAAACTGGAGGTGCTTGTATCACCACTGATGGCGGTTGAGTGGATGGATATTCAATTTCCGTCTCGAACTGCTGAAGATTTTCAAGTACCTTGTCTTGCCGACTGGTAGCGCTCCTTAAAGTGGTAAAGTACCATCTTCGATAGCACAGCAGCTAACCAAGGACTCACCTGAATCTGATGTTGCCAGAAAATTTCGCCTGTATTTGGGTCTTCTTGAAGTTGTCTTGGATGCAAGCCTGTCAGGGCTTGAATCCCAATAATTCCTAAAGAATAAATATCGCTGTTGAGACGGGGTTTACCTTGTCCCTGTTCTGTAGACATATATCCAGGAGTACCAATGGCAATGGTAGTCTCTCCCCGCCCTGTAACTGTCAGCAGTTGAGTTTGGATTTGCTTAACCGCGCCAAAGTCAATCAAGACTAACTTACCATCATCTTGGCGTCTGATGATATTGTCTGGCTTGATATCTCGATGAATAACTTGATAACTGTGAACAAATTCCAGAATACTCAAGATCTGTTGTAGAAGTTGAACAACTTGGTCTTCTGTCCAGCGTTGACATCGGAAGCAATTCCGCTTTAAGCGAATACCCTTTAATGAACTCCTGCACCAAGAAAAACTCGTGATTTTCTTCAAAGTAGGCTAAAAGCCGAGGAATCTGGTCATGATGACCTAGTTTTTCCAGAGTTTCTGCCTCAACAGTGAATAACCGTCTAGCGGTTGCGAGAAATTCGAGATTATGAGTAAAAGGCTTGAGGTGCTTGACAACGCATTTAGGGGAACCTGGTCGCTGAGTGTCAAGCGCAATGTAAGTTTGACCGAATCCACCGCCGCCTAAGACTTCGAGGACTTGGTACCGTCCAACTAGTATATTTCCTAACATTGTGTGACTTGCCTAAGTCCTCTCCTTCCTTAATATTGCCATACGTATTAGCATTAGCATCAGTAATTTAGGAATAAAATAAGCTTTGGTGACATTGCCCAGTTTTGGATTCAGTTCTAACTTCGACGAGAGAATTTTTTTGCCTGCACAAATTGCTGGGAACTGTTGCTGGGTAAGCCGCCGTCATAGCAGGAAAGTAAAAGTTAAGAATAAGTAGGATTAATGATGAATTATTAATTTCCCACTTTCGCGAACAGCAGCGCCAGCTCCCGTATGCTTCCCCTTTTCATTCCAGGGTTACGTGGGTTAACAATGGGTTGAATGTGTCTCAAATGATTCAACTTTATGGCAAGAACTCCAAATGAATACGCTGTACACCTCCTACTGGATAGTGGTCATCGTGAAGAAGTACGTTTTCCGACTATTCAAGATTTCCAGAAGTGGTATAGCGGCGAACTTGTACCCAAGTCTGCTTCCCATGACTTTATTAGCGTCCCGATCAAGAATATTCAAGGGGAGTATATGGTAATACGCCCATCTCGGATTGTCGCCATTCGGGTAGAACCCGTTTTTACCTCTAGTGTTGAAAGATTCGACTAAATGTAAATGATGAAAAAAACCCTTGCTTTGCTATCCTTGAGTCTAGGAATTACCTTTGTAAACACACTTTGGTCAGCTGTTGCTCAAGTTCCTAATTTACCGCCACTAGTACCGACCAATCCTGTGATTCCGGTGCCAGTACCGCCAAGTAATATTGAAGTACAGCCACCGTTGAAACCAATCGACTTAGGAAGTGATTGTACCCCTCGTCAGGCTTGCTTGGGTTGGGATGAGCAACTTTGGGGTACCAGGGGTAAACGGGGCGATCGCCAAGGGCTATTGGCATCAATTGACAATAGTCTGCAATACTTGACAAAAGATGCGGCGATCGCCGCCTATCAACAATATCCCATCCCAGAAATTACTGTTGATCGCGTCCGCCGTAGTTTGCTGCGCTTCCGTCAGTTGGTTGTTGAATCCAAGTCTCCAGCCCAATTACAAGCTGCTGTCCGTCGAGAGTTTGTGTTTTACCAGTCAGTTGGTAACGACGGCAAGGGTACTGTCAAATACACTGCATATTATGAGCCTGTTTATACAGCAAGTCTAGTAAAAACTCCAGTATATAAATATCCCCTTTATCGCCTACCACCGGATTTTGATCAATGGACTAAACCCCATCCCAAACGGATTGATTTGGAAGGTAAAGATGGTTTGCTGGGGGATAAAAGCCAGTTACACGGTTTAGAACTGATTTGGTTCCGCGATCGCCTAGACGCGTATATGGTGCAAATCCAAGGTTCTGCCCAAATTCAGTTAACTAATGGTAAGAAAACTTCTGTAGGCTACGCAGGTGGAACTGATTACCCCTGGACTAGTATCGGCAAGGAATTAGCCAAAGATGGCAAGCTTCCAGCTAGCAAATTAAGTTTACCAGGTGTAATCAGTTATTTTCACCAAAATCCCCTAGAATTAAATAATTATCTGCCACGCTGGGAACGGTTTGTTTTCTTCAAAGAGACTGACGGTGGATTACCACAAGGTAGTATTCATGTCCCCGTCACAGCAGAGCGTTCCATTGCTACAGATAAGTCTCTCATGCCTCCAGGAGCTTTAGCGTTGATTTACGCCTCCCTTCCCTATCCTACTGGTGGTACGTTGAAATATCGCACTGTCAGCCGCTTTGTACTCGATCAGGATACAGGTAGCGCCATCAAAGGCCCAGGACGAGTGGATTATTTCATGGGAACTGGTAAACTAGCAGGCGATCGCGCTGGCGTTACAGGCGGTAATGGTTCACTATATTATTTACTGCTGAAGGAATAGATTCAGAGGATGGGGAGAAAGATTTTTCCGGTTATCGCTTGAGTCCAATATACTCGTAAGGGCACGGCAGTGCCGTGCCCCTACAGCCAACGATATAATTTTGTATTATATCGTGTTCGGTTAAAGACTTATCATGAAGACGGCAGGGGGGCAGGGGGCACTTAGCTGGGGGAAAGAGAGTTTCCCAGTTTTTGCACAGATGCGGGAATTATAACTAATTAGGCGGACATGATATTAGGGACTGACAAATAAAAAAATATACAACTTTTGTTGTGGGGTGGGCGTCTCGCCCGCCTTTGGTTAGGGGTCTGGATGTCCACCGCACAAGAGTGGATAATTTATTTGTTGGTAATCCCTTACATCCCAACTGAACACACGCCCTAGTCCCTAATAGGGCGGATAACCAAAATCATCTTCATCAGCGTAAACGTAAGAACTGGAAACCCCCGCCATTGCCATTTTAGGGGCTTCTGATTTCACCGGTTCCTTGCCAAATTCTTTGTATTCTTCAAAAGTTTTGCAGATCATTGCTGACTCTGATGCATCTGAGGCGATCATGTGTTGTGTTAATGTCCCAGATGTGGGATGTTTGTAATCAACAGTTGAAGCTACCAGCACTGTATTGGGTTCAATGCCTCGTTCTTCACATTCAATGATGGGCGAAAAAATCCCGTGGGCGTGAAATAGGGAACCCTTTGGTGTGACTGGTTGCTTACGGTATCCTGCATAGGCTTTTTCTAGTTCTGCAACGAAGCCGCTGACAACTTTTCCTTGTTGAAATTCGCAGTAGGTTTTGCTGAAACTTGCTCCTGCTGCACCATTGAGAGTTAATTGCAGTGGTGATTCATGTAAAAACTTTTTATTTTCTCCCACTAAATAAATTAGATAGCGGGTAAAGGTTTTAAATTTAAGTTTGTCTGCTAAAAAAGCATCATAATTCTCTTTAAGTGTACCCAATTTTATGCCAGTTTCTCGGTCTTTCACAGATAATGGACCACGACGTACTATGACTAGGCGTGGGCTGGTGCTAATAAATACTGTTTCGGTTTCCGAGCTAAATTCATGCTCAACCTGTTGCCAATTCTCATCGGGACTAAAGCCGACAGCCTGGGCATTATCTAGCTTAATGGCTAAACCGTAGGCTTGGATACCGTCTTTACCAGATCGAGGATTAATCATCTGACACCAGGGGATGACTTGAGAAGGTGGTGCATTGAATTTCTCGTCCTCAAAGTCGAATTTAGCAGATGCTTTCATCGTTTTCGGCTATCAAAGTGTTTTGCTGAACAATGTTTATTGGTTGTCAGTTGATGGTTGTAAATTGTCAGTTGTCCTTTGTCTAATGACAAATGACCAATCCGTAGAAGAGGATTTTAACTGATATATTTATTTACCATAACCGACTGTTGGTGAAGGCTAGACAGCATAATTATTGCTACTAGCGCAATTTAGACCTAATTTCTTTGTATCATCCTATTGGGACTTGCAGCATATTCTGAAGTAGATTTTAACAACAGTTTTACACTAGCTTGAAAATAGGGACTAGGAGCTAGTCGTAAGCCCCCTAACTACTGATCAATTTGACCAACGCGGCGGATATTCAAAATGTCGCTCATTTTTTTGATTTGGGTAAATACTTGTTCTAATTGGGGGCGATCGCGTATATCTATACCTAAGTCCATTAACGCTGGTTGACCGATAGCGGTTTTGACTTGAGCATGGCGGACATTGATTCCTTGGTCACTTAAACGAGACAAAATATCTTTTAACACCCCCACACGATCAAGTGCTTCAATTTGCACATTCACCGGATAAGTTTGAAGACGGGCGCTATTTTCTGCTGTTGTGTTCCACCTAACTGGTACTAGGCGCTCATACTCCACACTTTCTAGATTATTACATCCTTGGCGATGAATGGAAATGCCCCTGCCTCGCGTCACGACACCAATAATCGGTTCTCCAGGAATGGGAGTACAACAGCCAGCTATATGATATACTAATCCTTCTACACCAATAATTGGTGAATCGGTGGTACGTGAAGTAGTTGGTGTTTCCCGTAAGGCTTTAGCTGCGGCTGATTCTTTGGTGGGAACTAGGGGAGTGGTGACAATTGGTTGTTGGGACTTAACCACTTCGCGCCAACGATTTAGGTACTAGATTCAGGGTAATTTCACCGTAACCCAAACCTGCGAGTAAATCTTCCACACTATGGTAGTTACACTTTTCTGCCACACTTTGCATGGCGTCTGACTTGAGGAGACTGTCAAAACCGGTTTTACCAAGTTCTTTTTCTAACAATTCTCGACCACGGGCGACATTTTCTTCTCGGCGCGATCGCTTGTACCATTGTTTGATGCGATACTTAGCTGCTGAGGTTCTGACAAAGTTCAACCAATCCAAACTGGGGTGGCTGTTCTTTTGGGTCATAATGTCCACAATATCGCCATTTTGCAGCCTTGTGGACAAGGGAACCATGCGCCCATTCACCCGCGCCCCTGCACAGTGGTTTCCGACTTCGGTATGAATACGATAGGCAAAATCCACACTCGTAGAACCGGGATTTAACGGTACAACATCGCCTTTAGGGGTAAATACATAAACGTCGTCTTCAAATAAGTTATCTTTAACGCTATCTAAATATTCTTGTGCATCTTTTAAATCACTTTGCCATTCTAATAACTGCCGTAACCAAGTAAACTTTTCATCACTTGTCGTCAAATGGGTGGTGTGAGAACCGCCTGTTTCTTTGTATTTCCAATGAGCGGCAATTCCATACTCAGCAATATGGTGCATTTCCTGTGTGCGAATTTGCACTTCTAAAGGACGACCGGTTAGCCCTATAACACCAGTATGTAACGATTGGTAACGATTAGGTTTAGGCAGTCCAATATAATCTTTAAATCTTCCGGGGATGGGGCGAAAAGCATCATGAACCACTGCCAAAGCACGATAGCATTCCTCATTAGTTTGGACAATAATTCGCAGGGCGGCTAAATCATAAATTTCGTGAAATTCCTTTTGCTGCCGCTGCATTTTTTGGTAAATACTATAAAGGTGTTTGGGACGAGCCGCTAATATCAAGACACTTAATTCCGGCTTGTTGTAAACGCTCCCGTAAAATTTCCGTAGCTTTGGCTAATTTTTCTTCTCGCGCCGTCCGTTTTTCGGAAACATACTGCTGAATTTGGCGGAATGCGTCCGGTTCTAAATATTTAAAGGCTAAATCTTCCAATTCCCATTTAAAGTGCCAGATCCCCAAGCGATTGGCTAAGGGAGCAAAAATATCTCGTGTTTCTTGAGCAATACGGCGGCGTTTTTCATCTGGCATTACTTGTAAGGTTCGCATATTATGCAGACGATCCGCCAATTTCACCACAATTACGCGAATATCTTGTGCCATTGCCAAAAACATCCGCCGGAAGTTTTCCGCTTGGCTTTCAGTTTTGCTTTTAAAATTAATTTTAGAAAGTTTAGTAACACCTTCGACTAATTGCCGCACTTCTGCGCCAAAATATTCTTCTATTTGTTCAATTGTAATTTCTGTATCTTCAACTACATCATGTAAAAATCCAGTCTGCTATCATAGCAGGACTACCTCCCAAGTCGCGCAGCAATCCTGCCACAGCGATGGGATGAAAAATGTACGGCTCTCCGGATTTGCGATATTGACCTTGATGCAGTTGATAAGCAAATTCAAATGCGCGACCAATTAATACTGTATCACTATACCGTCGCGGATCTTCCACCACGCCACTACTTACTGATGACTCGTTTAAACATTTTTGTAGCCATTCCGGAAGTGGAAGATTAATTGCGGAATTGATAACTATGCTGCTCATACAAAGGGGAATAGAGGTGATCGTTGGATTAAGTCAGAGATAAACAAAGCTGACAGCATCGCTGATAGAAGATGCTGTAACCCACAGATGGGTAGGAAAAGCTGTGTGAGGATGACGCCCTAATTGCCGATGGTAATCATCCAGTGCGAGTTTCAAGGTTCATAATTCCGAAAATAAATTTTGGGAAAATAAAACCTCAAACCATGATTTGAGGCTTGTGGTTCTAAAAACAGCTTAAGAAAGTTTATTGTAGAAGAAAAATTTCTTGACATTAATACTATCTCAACTAGCACTGGATGTCTCTAAATAAAGAAAAATATCAGGCGTTGGCAAACTTCCTAGAGCAATTCCGCTCTGATGTCACCACCACCCAACTAGATCCGACTGAACTAAAACAGCGTTTAACCTCCTTAAAGGAAATATTTCAGCAGCAGATAGTCCCAATATCTGAGTCTGACTCACGGGAACAGTCTTATCGAACGGAGATTAGCAAACAATTGCGCCTATTGGAAATAGACGTAATGTTTTACCAAGGGGCAAGACAAGCTGCTACTGTACAAACAAGACTACAGACAATCGGCGATCGCCTGACAACACTGATTCGATACTGTGATGCCATCTTGCAGCCAGAAGCAGAGACTGAGATTTAGCCCTGATATTTTTCTCTGCTTACTTCATCATCCCATTTGTGACTGGTAATTGACAGCAAATTTAGCAACAATCATCAGTTGTTACATATTATCATTGGACAATTGCAGCGTTGACTGCCATAAAATGGTGAATAGGCTGACTATGGAAGGAAATGACAACTCATGGCACAGGTGATCCTACAAGAAATACTTAATCAACTCCAGGCACTTGAGTTAGAGGAGTTACAACAACTCAATCAGGCTATTCAAATATCTCTTGCTGTCAAACAAGAAACTGCTAATCAGACAGCATTTCATCAAGCCCTGTTGAGTTCTGGATTAGTCAAACAAATCAAGCACCCTACTTATAATCAGACAACTCCACAGCAGCTTGTTGTTTTCAGTGGAAAGCCCATCTCGGAAACAATTGTTGAGGAACGCCGCTAGATGGCACTTTACTTTATAGACAGCAGTGCATTAGTGAAGCGTTATGTCAATGAAACTGGCTCAATATGGCTTTTAGGATTATTTGACCCTGCTTTGAGAAATGAGGTTTTTATTGCAGCAATTACAGGCATTGAGATTATTGCTGCGGTTACACGGCGTACACGTAGCGGAAGTATCAGTTCTCGAGATGCAGCAGTCCTGTGTAATCAGTTCAAAAATGACTTGAAAACAGATTATCAAGTTGTGGAAATTACTGATAACATAATCAGTTCTGCAATGACACTGGCTCAAACCTATGGGTTACGAGGTTACGATGCTATTCAACTAGCTACTGCTTGTGCTGTGAACACACTTTGCATAGCCAATAGTTTACCTGCTCTGCAGCTGGTGTCTGCAGATAAAGAGTTGAATGTAGCAGCATCAAGTGAGGGATTAGTCATTGAAGATCCCAATACTCACCCGTAAACAAGCCTAAAAGTTACCTACACCTAATATTTGACTTTTCAATCAAATTATTTGCTCAATCTTCCCTATCTTTGTCACCTAGAACAGCTACTTTTGCGAATCTGATACACTATCCTAAATTTGAAACATATAAGCTGGTAGCTAGCAGGCTGATAAAAAATAAATAACTATGAGTGAATCCTTATTGAGTATTGAAAATCTCCGTGTAGCCTATCCTCAACCTAGGGGGGAAGAACTGACTTGGGCAATTGATGATGTGTCTTTCAGTCTGCAACCTGGTGAAAAAATGGGATTGGTGGGCGAGTCTGGTTGTGGTAAGTCAACTCTGGGAAGGGCTGTAATGCGCTTGCTCCCTTCATCTAGCCGCATTGAAGGACGGGTGAAGTTTCGCGGTGAATCTGTGTTAGATTTAGCACAGGATAAATTGCGGAAATTTCGGGGGGAAGCGGTAGCGCTGATATTTCAAGATCCGATGACACGCCTTGATCCGTTGATGACGATTGGGAATCACTGCATCGAAACTTTACAAGCCCATTCACCAGAATTATCGAAACAGCAAGCGAAAGAAAAAGCGATCGCGACTTTGGAAAAGGTGAAAATTCCTGCTAGTCGCTGGAATCAGTACCCCCATGAGTTTAGCGGTGGGATGCGACAACGGGTAGCGATCGCCCTGGCTTTACTTCTGAATCCCAAATTAATTGTCGCTGATGAACCCACCACCAGCTTAGATGTCACCGTCTCCGCCCAAATTTTACAAGAATTAACTCGCCTGTGCGCGGAAGATAACATGGGACTGCTGCTAATTTCCCACGATTTAGCAATGGTAGCCGAATATTGCGATCGCATTGGCGTCATGTATCACGGCAAAATGGTGGAAATGGGGACGACAAAATCTGTATTTGGACAACCCCAGCACGAATACACGCGATCGCTCCTCAAAGCAGCTTTGCACATTCAAGCCATAGATGAGATAGAAACTGGGGAAATCTCGAACCTATCCCCAATGCCTCATCTCCAATCGCCAATATTGCAACTCACAGCACTCAAACAGCACTACACCATAGAACCTAACTTTATTGAACGACTATTTAAGGTGCAAGCTCAGACAATTAAAGCAGTAGATGGTATCAATTTAGAACTGTATCCAGGAGAAATTCTCGGCTTAGTTGGAGAATCTGGTTGTGGTAAGAGTACACTATCAAGGACAATATTGCAACTAATTCGTCCTACTGCTGGTAAAGTCGAGTTTTTGGGACAAGATTTAACTAGCCTATCGCGCCAAGAAATTCGTTCCTCACGGCGACAAATACAAATGGTATTTCAAGATCCCCATGCTTGTCTCAACCCAGCAATGACGGTGGGACAAAGTATTGCAGATCCTTTATTAATTCACAATTTAGCAGATGCTGCCAAAGCCAAAGAAGAAGTTTTATCGATGCTGACGAAAGTGGGGTTAACACCACCAGAAATATATTATCAGCGTTATCCATCAGACTTGTCTGGAGGACAGCAGCAACGAGTAGCGATCGCCCGTGCTTTGATTACCCATCCTAAACTACTAATTTGCGATGAACCTGTAAGCATGTTAGATGCTAGTGTACAGTCACAAGTACTAGATTTGATGTTGCAATTAAAAGCCGAATTTGAGTTAACCTATTTGTTTATTACCCATGACCTGTGGTTAGCCAGATTTTTGTGCGATCGCATTGCCGTCATGAATGGCGGTACAATTGTCGAAATAGGTCCGACAAAACAGATTTTTGCTCATCCACAACACCCCTACACCAAAACCCTCCTAGCGGCTGCACCCTTACTAGCACGCGCTTAAGGATTTGCAATAGACTGGTATGGCACTACAGTGCCCATATGCCCCAAGATATGATTTGATATTAATTTATACTGTAGACCTCTTGCAAAAGTCCCCTAACACCCCACTCCCAACCCCTCCCCGCTTGCGGGGAGGGGAGACTTTGACGTAAGTCGAAGGCGGGGTGGGGTTCTTTAGTTTGATTAACGCCATTAACACTGTATTATTTTTAAAGATTTTCTCAAGATTTTTCTGAAACGGCAACAATGACTATTCGTCATGCGACTGATGTTGATTTACCTACTATTGTAGCAATTTATAATGCTGCAATTCCGAGCCGCATGGCCACTGCAGATTTAGAGCCGGTGTCTGTGGAAAGTCGCCTGGCTTGGTTTAAGGGGCGATCGCCTTCACAAAGACCACTGTGGGTGATAGACATAGAGGGTACAATTGCTGGATGGCTCAGTTTCCAATCTTTTTATGGGCGACCAGCCTATAATAGGACAGCGGAAATTAGTATTTATATTGCTTCTAGCTTTCATCGGCGTGGTTTGGGACGCCAACTCCTAGCCCAAGCAATTAGTGAAAGTCCTAATTTGGGTATCAAGACCTTAATCGGCTTTATATTTGCCCATAATCAACCCAGTCTAAAGCTGTTTGAAACATTTGGGTTTGAGGTTTGGGGAAATTTACCCAAAGTCGCAGAACTTGATGGTGTTGAACGAGATTTAGTCATCATGGGACTCAGAATTTAGTCAGTATCACGCGGTGCAGGGTGTACCTCACGCTGGGCGAGAAACGCCATACACCAAATAATGGATGAAAAAGGGACTAGTAGTTCATATCAACTAGTCCCTACGCCCCATACAAATTAAGTTCACTTATTTATGTACTAAAAACTACATTAGGTGAATATTAATATACTTGCTCTGCAATGTATTTCGTCGATAAAAAAGTTAGTTAATATCAGAAATATCTGTATAAATTGTGATTAAATAGACAGTTATTTCTAGATATAAAATGAAATAATTTATACCATTAAACCTGAGATTTGCTCATAATCAAGAGCCGACTAAACTGTGATGATGATGCATTATATCATGTCCGCCTAATTAGTTATAATTCCCGCATCTGTGCAAAAACTGGGAAACTCTCTTTCCCCCAGCTAAGTGCCCCCTGCCCCCCTGCCGTCTTCATGATAAGTCTTTAACCGGACACGATATTAGTCATGATTCATGGATAAAAGCTGTATTAATTTTACAGTTTCCAGTTCAAGGGGTAAGCTGATAATCTTGTAATTTGCATATTGTGATTTAAGTAGGTAGGCATAAAAAAACGAAACTATATTACGCAATGTAAAATAAAATTAAATTGTCTCGTAGTGTATCCCTCAGGGATACACTACAAACCTTTCATTATTTATGCCCACTTACTTACTCAAATTATTGTAGTGCGGCCATCCTGACCGCGTCGAGGGTGCAAATTAAATGGAGAACAGCTTAATAGGGGCAAAATTATCATGCTGATTGAAGGTTAGTTAGAGAAGTTTGTTTTTTAACCCTAACTTCTACTCAAATCCAAATTAAAATTCTCAATCCAGCAAAAATTTCATGGACAAAAAGCCTTGAGCAAGTTGCTGGGAATATGTTCTGGCTAAGAATTAAGCTAAATTTTTCACTCAGGGTTGGACTAAAAAGTTCAAATCTTATCGAAAAAATGGAAAATCTTTACCAAATTAAAGGGTGACAGACCACCGGGAAAATGCTACGTATTACTGTAATCCCTATGGACTGCATACTAAAGCAGTCTTATTTGACTTGGCTAATCAGTATAGTTTAACACTAAATATGATAGGAGAAGATGAACTAGATTTAGCAAGCCTCCTCCGTAGGAGGCTCGCCTATTACTTAGATAAATTGTCAATAAGCCGTCACAATAAAGATCGGCAAGAAGAGATAATTTGTCTGAGTCAATTAGCTGCAATCTACGAAAAATTATTTAATTTTTCCCAATCTTTGGAGTACTATAAGCTACTTTTGTCTTTATCTCAGAGGATAGGTGTTAAAAATTGGCAAGAAGTCGCTCTGTACGGCATAGGTAATTGTTATCGCCAAATCAGCCAATTTCATGAGTCCATCAAATATTTTAATAAATTAGTTAATATTACTTACCAATCTGGCAACAGAGTATTACAAATTGCTGGTATTTGGGGAATAGGCATGAACTATCAAAATCTGGGACAGTATCAAAAAGCTGTTGAGTGCTTTCAAAATCAGCTTGCCATTAGTTATGAAATGAATGAGGATAGTTGGCAAAAAAGCGCCTTGGGTTCACTGGCAAATGTTTACCAGTGTCTAGGAGATTACGAAGAGGCACTTGATTATGAATACAAAGCTCTCTTGATTGCTCATGATATGAGAGATACGAAAGCCACAGCAGACTCACTAGTAAAAATTGCTAGTCTTTATCTTCATTTGCAGGAGTGGCAAAAAGTGATTGAGTTTTGTAATCAAGCACTTTTGCTGGCTCGAAAAATTGATGATCAAAACTTGATGATGAATAGTCTTCACATTTTAGGTGAGGTATATCAAGGACTTGATCAGTATCAGAAGGCAATGGATTTTTTGATAACAGCCCTAGAAATTTCCTATGAGCTTGACGATCAAAAGCTGCAAAGTGCTATTTTGCAACGGTTAAGTGATGTATGCTGTCAAATCAACCTACTAGAACAAGCACTAGAATATAATCTAGAATCTTTAAACATTAGTCGGCAAATTGGTAATCGATTCGGTGAAGCTTCTGCTCTAGCCAAAATAGCATCTACATACCAGCATTTGGGTAGGAAAGAAAATGCTTTAGCATACTATAAACAGTCTTTAACAATTTTTCAGGCAATTGGAGATAAAGCAAATCAGCAACAGTTATTTTATAATATTGGTAATATATATTATTATGAATGTGAATATTCTCAAGCAATGGGATTTTTACGATCTGCTTTAGTTTTAGCTCAAGATATCAAAAATAATACTGAAGAAGCGAAAGCATCTTTGGCGTTGGGTGCTACTCTTCACAAATTAGATCGTCATCAAGAAGCTATTTCTCATTACCGTCAGACATACAAAATTTATAAAAATTTGGGTGATGAAATTCAAGCACAAGAAATGTTGCAAACTATGCAGAGATTAGGAGTAGAATTATAAAAAACTCCACGCCACTTGCGGGATAGAGTTTTAGGGCATGGGGAATAGGGCATGGGGGCAGCCCTGCGTTCCTGTGGCCTTGCGTCGGAAAGCATGTGGCGTCATAGGGGAGCAACTGCGGTAGACGATTTTATATTCTTAAATAAGTAATTTTTCTTAATTGTACCTATAAAGGTGGATATAGATTTTGAAAAACGTCCATCTTGGAAGATTCTCGATTTGGAATCAGCCATTGAGCTATTTAAAGTATTTTATTCCCTATGTTTGACCAGTGATGAATTTTTTCGGGCGATACCTACGGCAAGCTACAAAGGGCGGACTTTCTACGCTTCTGGGAGCGGTGTCTACGGAAAAGTGCTGCCGCACAGTATATTAGATTTATAATCAAAACTTGAAAAGTGGAAATTTTATGTCTAATTATCAAGAAGTATTACAGCAAGCTCAAAGCCTAACTCCTGAAGAGCAAATACGCTTAATTGAAGACTTGTCAAGATTAATTCGTCAACGGGTGACGATGACTCATTCGCCAAAGCGTAGCATTCTGGAATTGCGTGGGTTGGGTAAAGAAATTTGGCATGGTATTGATGCTCAAGAATATGTTAATCAGGAACGTGATTCATGGAATGGCTAGTGCAGCTACAGGGGAAAATTATCGGATTAGATACTGCACCACTGATTTACTTTATTGAAGAAAATCCTAATTATTTGGATGTTACAGATGCTTTCTTTGAAGCGATGTTTCGTGGTGAGTTTACTGTTGTAACATCAGTTCTGACTATATCAGAAGTATTAGTCTATCCTTTCCGGCAAAGAAACACAGAATTAGCTCAACAATATCGTGATATTCTTTTCAATTCTCAAGGTTTGAGGACTATCGAAGTTTTTCCCGACATTGCTGAAAATGCAGCACAATTAAGGGCAGATTATAACTTAAGAACCCCAGATGCTATTCAAATAGCTACTGCTATTCGTGGAGATGCATCTTTTTTCTTGACAACTAAGCTTTGATGCACTGTGTATAAACCTCTCTTGACTGCTGTAGCCACGTTTAGCCCTGCTGCTCCCCATTCAGACAAGACAAACTCACCTTCTAGCAATCCTCCAGTTTTGCTCGTCAAGGGTGTAATTAGGATGTCTTGAGAAACGTGTGGCGCACTTACAACAACAGCAGGTCTAACTTTTCAACTGGACAAATCTGAAAAGGGATACTGAACCAAAATGATGTCATTTTTAGAGTAGTTGGGCATAGACATCATCCTCAGCGTTATCCCAAACTGATGAGAGTGATGTTTGACTGGTTTGAAGCCAAAATTCAGTTTCATCATCAGGAAGCAGCGTCACTAAGACTCTCGTCCCTTCCGGTAATTCTGCTGACTCTAGCAATTCAATTTTCCCTTGGCGAACAGTAGCCCAAAGCGTTTTTAGCATATCTGTTTTATGAATAGTCATGCTTTAATTTTATGCTTTGATAGTTTATGAGGAGCGATCGCCTTTCAGAAAACTTCAAAAAAAAGCGATCGCCTGTTGTGGTAGAGCGTAGGCGTAGCCCGTCGTAGACATCGCCTTACAGAAAACCTCAAAATCAAAGCGTAGACACGCCGTGGCTTGATGTCAGACTAGGCTGATATCAAACGCTGTCTTGGTTCAGGAATTTGACGCTTTAATTCTTGGAATGAAATCTAAGTAGACGTTGTAAAACTTCTAAACATTGTCCTTTGTTTGGTTTAGGTGCTTTTATTTCAAATAAGAATTCCGTGCCATCTTTCGCCATAATATAAAGGTCAGCGCGAACTACCTTTGTTTCTAAATCATCAGTGCGTCTAGCATTTAAGACTGCTGTTATCATCTGCTCAAAAGTTGGCTTCGCCTGTTCTTTTTTAGCAGCAGATTCGTAATTTTGTTTTTGCAGTTCAGCTTCTGCAAAAGCAGCATCACTGACTTCAGATTTAATATCATAACCTCGACGTACATCTTGATGATGTTCTAGAGCAATTAACCGAGCGCATTCTTCTAGAGAATTTCCCAATCTGGTACTCAAGCCACGTTCAAATTGATTGATACGTATTAATTCTGGTGGTATAAGTGCCGCTTGAAATGGCTTTAATTCTCCGTTAGGTGAATATCTTGCTAGATACTCTACTGCACTAGTAGGCTTTAAAATTTTTCGTCCTTTATATTCATCTATCAGACCCTGAATAAAACCCTCTAAATAACCTTTAATTGCTACATGAGTGTTTAAACTAATAGCTGCCATATTTAAAATTAACCCGCGAGAATTATATTTAATAAAGCTTTGGCTAAATGATAAACTACCGGAACCGAAACAGCATTGCCAAATTGATGCTTGGCTGTAGTTTCATTATCGGCAATTTGGAAACTTTCCGGAAAACCTTGTAATTTCGCATAATCTTGTGAAGTTAAAGGTTTATATTTATTGTTTAGATAAATTTCTTGAATAAACTTTTGCTTATATATTTCTGGTTTATCACATTCTATAGATATAGTAGCTACATAATCTCTTGTTCCAGTGGCGGTTAAAGTTCCAATTGCGTCAGCATGAGGTAAATATATTTTAGAAATTCCGTTAATTCCTGAGGAAATTTTAGAATTTACAAATTCATAACCCTGATTCTCAACAAGACGTAAAATATCTTTATCAACTAAAGTATTAAGTTCTTCAATTTGTAAATTAGCAATCAAAGATTGTAATATTTCAAATTTCAAAGGATTACCATCTTTAAGACCATAAACTTTTTTTCTTCTATTTTTCAATATGGTTTGACAAATTATTTTTTCTCTGGGACTTGTTTCTATTAATTCCCAGGAATGAATGGTAGTATGTCCATTTCTGATATCAGCAAAAGTAAAAAAATCATTCAATTCATCTATTTTTTGAAATCTCCCTCTAGAAGCTGGAATTTTACCATCACCATATAAAACTTCTGGTGTAAATTTCCTTTTAGGATAATTACTACATTGAATACCCGGAATTACATCATAAAGCTTTATCTGTTTATTTAGTGGTTTAGGAAAGGTATAACCCCAGCAATTATCAATATCATTTCTAATACCAACAATAAATATTCTATCTCTATCTTGAGGTAAACCAAAATCGTAGGAATTTAGCACCTGATATTTAATTACATACCCAGATGCTGTAAGATTATTAATTATATATTCTAGACTTGTTCTGTTTCTCGGCTCAGTTAAACCTTTAACATTCTCAAATATAAATGCTTTTGGTTGGCTCGTTTTTACCAATCTAAAAACATCAAACCATAATTTACCCCTGGAAACATCAAACCATAATTTACCCCTGGGATCTTCTAATCCTTGTAATTTGCCCGCTATAGACCAAGGTTGACAAGGAACACCACCAACTATGACATCTATTTCAAAAGGCAGATGATTTAAATTAGTAATATCTCCTAAATATGCCTCATCAGCATTTGTATTCAGAATAAAATTTTTTTGATAAACTTTAATAGCTTCTTTATCAATTTCTGAATATCCTAAACAAATCCCTCCTAATTCTTCCAGCGGAATTCTAAATCCACCTATGCCAGCAAATAAGTCTACAAATGTAAATTTTGATTGGGAAATT
Source organism: uncultured cyanobacterium (assembly GCA_963772205.1). Classification (GTDB taxonomy): domain Bacteria; phylum Cyanobacteriota; class Cyanobacteriia; order Cyanobacteriales; family Nostocaceae; genus Gloeotrichia. Next base: position 79,558 of record CAVYXS010000100.1, on the reverse strand, counting down.
AGGATATCTTTTGGTTCAAATAATTGAAACAATTCTAGTTGTTGAGCATAAACACCTGTTTCTATTTGTTTGCTTTTGACCATAGCCGATTTAGAAATAAGATAGCAGATTAAGGCAGGCATTACGCCTGCCCAACTAATACTATTCTATCCCCTCAATTCGGTCTTCAACTTCTTGGTACAACTCGCGCAGGCGATTTAAATTCTCCTCGCTAGTCTCCCAATAACCGCGTCCATTCACTTCCAACAAAGTTGATACAATCTTGCGGAAAGAATGGGGGTTGAGGTTCAACAACCGTTTCTGCATTTCTTCATCTTTGATGAAGGTTTCGTTAGTATCTTCGTAAATCCAGTTATCCACGGCGCCGGCTGTCGCACTCCAACCTGTTGTATTTACCAACCGCTTGGAGAGTTCGCGCACACCTTCGTAACCGTGAGATAGCATTCCCTCGTACCATTTGGGATTTAATAACTTAGTACGAGCATCCAAACGCACGGTTTCTGATAATGTGCGTACTTGGGCGTTAGCTGTGGTTGTATCTGCAATGTAAGATGATGGTTTCTTGCCATCAGCACGCAGACTTGCCACCAACTTAGTCGGATCTGAATCGAAGTAGTGGGAAACGTCGGTTAAGCTAATCTCCGAAGAATCGAGATTTTGGAAAGTTGCATCTGCAGTTTTCAAGGTAGTTTCAAAAATCTGCCGAGACTCATCCATCACACCAGGATTATCGGAATTGAAGGCGAAGGATTTGCGATTCAGGTACATTTCCTGTAACTCGGCTTCACTATCCCAAGTGCTGTTTTCTACCGCCAAGTTAATATTTGACGAGTAGGAACCGGAAGCGTTGGAGAAAACGCGAGTCGCTGCTTGACGCAGATTTATTCCCATGTCCTCTGCTTGTTGCAAAGCATGTTTGCGAACAAAGTTTAATTCCAACGGTTCATCCGCCTCCGCAGCCATCTTCACGCCTTGATCTAGGAGGTTCATTTGGTTGATGAACAAGTCGCGGAATACTCCAGAACAGTTGATCACCACGTCAATTCTGGGGCGTCCCAACTCTTCTAAAGATATCAATTCTAACTTGTTCACCCTTCCCAAGGCGTCAGCAACTGGACGTACCCCTACCATCCACATAATTTGTGCTAGGGATTCGCCGTAAGTTTTGATGTTATCGGTGCCCCAGAGGACGCAGGCGATGGTTTCAGGCCATTTTCCATCGTTTTCGGCTTTGTTCCGTGCCAACAGCCTATCCACAACGATTTTAGCTGATTGTACTGCGGCAGTTGTGGGGATGGATTGGGGGTCGAGGGCGTGGATATTTTTACCTGTGGGTAATACATCCGGGTTGCGGATGGGATCGCCACCAGGGCCAGGTAGAATATATTCGCCTTCTAAGCCTTGGAGTAGTCCACCTAGTTCGTTGTCTGCACAAACTTGCTTTAAGCAGAATTCCAAATACTCAAACAGGGGTTTTAACGCAGATGTGTCAACTTTGGGATAGCCTGCTTGATGCAATGCTTCTACCCAAGGTTCTTTTTTGCCCATGTTAAAGAAGTTCAACTTGGAAACGAGGGAAACTCTACCTTCCGCGTCGATTTGTTCTTGGACTAAAGCAGTTACAGCCGCACGGGTGGCTAAGGTGATGTCTTGTAATAACTGGACATCTGCCAAAATCCCTGCATCATTATTTTTGTAGATATCATCAATGTTGCGTCCCAGGCTATTGGCGATAATTCCGGGTAAGCCTTGAATTTCTTCTTCTTGACGATCTAAACTGGCGATGTTGACTAAAGTGGCGATCGCCTCTTCTGCAGTTGGTGGTTTACCAATTACATGCAATCCACAAGGCAACAACCGCGATTCAATTTCCATCAACCTGCGATAAACGCTGCCAACAATATTATCCCGCTCATCGGCAGACATATCTCTAGCATCGGTTTCTGGCAAGTCGATATCTTTATCCAGATTGACGATCCGGCATTTATCCATGATGCTGTTGACAATGGAAATACCGCGTCCGCTATCTTTCAAGGTTTGGTAAGAAGCGATTAACTCGCTGAGTTCTTTTAAACCTTTGTATAAACCTGCATTTTCAGCGGGGGGTGTGAGGTAAGAAATTGTCTCAGCATAACTGCGGCGCTTGGCAATTGTCGCTTCACTGGGGTTATTCGCTGCGTAGTAATACAGGTTGGGAATTGTGCCAATTAGTTGGTCTGGATAACAATCACCAGACATCCCCATCTGTTTACCGGGCATGAATTCCAGAGAACCGTGTGTTCCAAAGTGTAGCACAGCGTCGGCTTGCCAAACCCGTTCTAAGTATGTGTAGTAGGCAGCAAAACCGTGATGGGGACTAGCAGAACGGGAGAATAACAGCCGCATGGGATCGCCTTCATAACCAAAGGTGGGCTGTACACCGATAAACACATTACCGAAATGCTTACCATAAATTAGCAGATTTTGCCCATCGCTGTTGAGATGTCCGGGTGGTGGCCCCCAGTTTTCTTCTAGGCGTTGAGAGTAAGGTGTCAGTTCTTCATACTCTGACACCGACATTTTATAAGCAATATTCAGATCAGGGCTAGCGTACTGTGCTTGGGCGTCGTGAATGACTTCTAGCATCAGCGCCTCGGCTGATTCTGGTAATTCCGGTAAGTCGTAACCGTTATTTTTCAGCCCTTTGAGTACTTCGTATATGGAACCGAACACATCCAGGTATGCAGCAGTACCAACATTTCCCTTATCTGGTGGGAAGCTGAAAACGGTAATAGCAACTTTTTTATCAAGTTTCGGCTTGCGGCGCAGGTTAGCCCATTTCAACGCCCGTTTGGCGACAATTTCCACACGGTCTTGGAGGGCGATCGCTCTTCCTGTGGTGCCATCTCTACCCGATAATATAATTGGCTCAATAGCTCCATCTAATTCCGGTATGGCAATTTGCAGCGCTACTTGAATTGGATGTAACCCCAAATCGCTATCCATCCACTCTTCTGTGGTTTGGAAAACTAAGGGTAACGCCACCATGTAAGGACGATTCAGGCGCTTAAGGGAGTCAATTGCTTTGGGATGATCTTGTCTGGCTGGCCCACCCACCAAAGCAAACCCAGTCAAAGAAATTACCGCATCAACTAAAGCTGTATTGGTAGTTGGTTCATAGAAATAAGCATCTACAGGCTTGGAGAAATCCAAACCACCAGCAAACACTGGTAACACTTTTGCGCCTAGTGATTCTAATTCCTGTACTATTGCCACATAGTGGGCGTCATCACCGGTAACTAGGTGAGTCCGTTGCAATACCAAGCCAACACAGGGCGCTAAGGGATCTTTGAGATCCTTGGATATATCCTTACGGGCTGTATACCAGTTGAGATATTCCCTGACATCCTCAAACATGCTTGGTGCTAAAGGATGCCAAATCCCCATATCGGGATAAACCACAGGCGCTTGATAATCAACCGCTGCAAAACTTTGTTTTTCTACGCCTTTTAATACATATTTGTCAGTCAACATCAGCAAGAAGTTTTCCAGATTTTCTGGCGAACCTCCCAGCCAATACTGAAAACTGAGCATGAAATTTCTAGCATCCTGTGCTTTGTCAATGGGGAGAAACTTCAACACTTGGGGAAGTGTCCGCAGCAGCTTCAGCATTCCATCTTGGAATCCCGCACCGGATTTTTCCTTGCGTTTCCGCATGAATTGTGCTATGACACTCTTAGATTGCCCCAACTGTGCCAAAGAAAAGCTGCCCATTTTGTTCAGGCGCATCACTTCAGGCATAGAAGGGAAGACAACAGAAACGTCCAGGCGATCGCGGTATGGTTCTACTGCTGCTACTACTTTCTGTGCTAAGTCTTCGATAAAAATCAGAGAGGCGATGAATATATTAGCACTCTGAATCTCTCGTTGGAACTCTTTGTAATTCTCAGGGTCTCGAAGTTCTTCAATCAAGTACCCGCTGATTTCAATCGCCAGGTTAGGGTGGTTCGCGTTAATCGTGCTAACCGCTTGCGACAAAGCACTCTGGTACTGGGACTCAAGCACGACATAGACCACCTTGATTAAATTACGTCCGCGTAAGTTATCAGGCGCAATATGACGAATGGTGGACTTGACGTGGGTGAACATGCAGATAAGCTCCTTTGATGCTTGTTCTCTAGTGGAAGTTTTGGACGGCTGATGCTGTCCAATGTGAATTTTTTTTGATTTGGCACTATCAGTTTTTTATCAGAAAACGCTTACCAAATACCGATTTTGTCGTCCATCTGACACAAATCGATATAAAAAAAGCAAGAATTGTTAACAATTCTTGACTTATATTACAAGTAATCACTCATTTTTTATTAATTTTTATTAAATCTCTATCTCGCTATTTAGTTATTTATGAGTTTATAAAAATCATCTTAGTGCCTTTGTGTCTTTGTGGTGAAAAAATTTTCCCTGACAGACACAAATTCACAAAAAGCGTAATTTTGCAACAAAATTAATAAAACTATGCAATAGGATGTTGAAATAGAATCCCCCTCTTCAGGCAAAGCCAAGACGGGGTTGTTCAACCTTCCTGCACCATCCAAACCAACATGCCCAACAATATTTCCACTGGGGGAACGGTATAATCATTCAAATCAATACTCAATGTTTGTCCTTCTAATTTCAAAAATCGCCAAGCCGTACCGCTGGTGACACTGCCATAAATTGTCTTAATTGGGATATTATTAATTTCATTCAATTTTTGTGCAGCAATCATTTCTGCTGCACATTGACCTAGACCCGGTTTTAAATCACCTTTTTTCGCTTCAATAATTACGATAACGGGAGCTTCAATAAATATTTGTTCGGGTGAGCGACTAATTAAAAAATCACATACTCCACTTAAGCCTAGCTCCGATGCGACGGTGAAATCTTCACCCGAAAAAAAACTGACTTTTCGTTCGAGAATTTTCCGAACTTCTACGAGAATAGGACTAATAATTAACTCTGAGCGAGCTTTTTCTGAACCTGTTGCTGTTGCTAGTGGTAGTCCTTCGCTTAATGCTTCTTTGAGGTAAATACTAGGTTCTATGGACTGGGTTTCTGGTAAAAAGCGTCCGTTTTCAACTGTAGTTAAGTTAAAGTCACGTTTGACTTTTGATAGAGAGAAGTCGCTATAAGACATGATAATTAATTTGGCGCAAATAATCCGGCTTTGATGAATAATGGGTTGATGGTAAATAGATCCGCGCTTTGCTAGGGTTTAGCAGTGCTAAACCCCTACAAAAGATGTAATTTTATTATAGACATACAGCGTTTCGGTTCTGGTATTATTTAGGTTTGGTGAGTAGCCAACCTAAACCAATAAATCCTAGGGTGACAAGGATGCTGATAATTAAGGAAGCGTAGAAAGGATGGGGTGGGTTGCTATGAGATATGGCTACTAGGGGTTGATTGATTTTGTCAATGTGTTGGACGACGACGCCAGAAATAATTGCGCCACCACCAAATCCTATACCTAATATTTGGATGGTGTTTTCTAAAGAGCGATCGCGCTCCGTTTGTTCTATTTCTACTATACCGCGAATTGTCTCAACTAATTGTACAAATAATTCTTGACCAGGAGTGAGGTATTTAATATCTGTTTCAATTTGCTTTTCCCATTTATTGCATTCTTTGTTGATAAAATATTGCCATGATTGGGGACTATTTCCGCTACCAATATTCTCTATATTCTTTAAACAAATTTGGTAATTAGTAATATTAGTAATAATTGCTGTTTGGTGGGTTTGTAAATCTTGCAAACATCTGGTGTAATCAAAGCTTTTTTGGGGGATTTCTTTCATTAAGCTTTTTAAATCAGTTAATTTTGTTTCAGCTTGACTTATCAGGCTGTTAAATTTTTGGATTTTCTTTTCTAAATCGCTATAAATTACTCTCGCTTCTCGGTAGCGTTGACGCGCTTGTTGATAAATGTAAAGTATTTTATGGTAGCTCCACAATAATTTTAGCAACCAGTCATAGGCTGTTGCTGCAAGTGTTATTGTTGAAGCCTGACTATTATTAATCACTATTAATATATCACATTGTTTAGCAGGGTTATCTGGTTCATTGGGGTCAAGCGCTTGGTATTCAAATAAAAGACTACCAAACAGTTCTCCCTGTTGTCTCAGCACAGGATTTAAATTTGTCCCCGCTACTAAAGCTATGGCAATTTTTTTAGCTAGTGCGTTACAGTCTTCAGTTGGATCTACTTCTCCATAAATCCATAATGTTTGTCCTAACGATGGTTGAATATGAGATGGTAGTAAGGAACTAGGTTTAAAATGTTGCAGTTGTGGTATGTCAATTGGAATGTTTGGTGATTCCGGAAACAGAGTTAAATCAACTGCGTAGGTATCGTTAAGTAAGAAAGGTTGAAGATTAGCATTAATATTAAAGCCTTCGGTTGTGGGGAGACTACCCAAATCTAAACTTCCCGCATCAGTTAACCATTTGGTTTTTCTTCCTTGTTCCAGCTTGGGTTGATATTTACCATTTTGATAACAAATTAATTTTGTGCGTAAATCTTTTAACCCAATAAAAGGAAGTGAAGTTTCACCTACCTTTACTAGATTTTTCCACAATATATTAGCATCTGCCACGACTTCACCAGGAAGTTCTGTTAAGGTGTCGCGCAGATGAAAAGCATAGAGGCTGAGGCTGAAATTCTTCACGGTTTTGGCTGAGAGTTTTTATCGTCAGATAAAGGTGAGTTTCTTTTTATCACATTTTCTATCATTTCTTTGGATGATTGACTAGGTTGATTAGGTGGAGTGGGAGATTTACTATTACCAATTCCCAATTGCTGATTTGAACTTGACCGTGAGGTTTGATGACAAAAGCAAGAATTCTATCTGAGGCAATGTACCATTCTATAATTGCTGTGCGTTCATCTAAAGTTTTTTGGAACTGCTCAAATTTAAAGCCAGAACCAACAGGTAGATATTCATCTTGCAATTTTTGACGTTGTTGTCGCAATTGTTGGAGATGTTGAGCTAAGACTGTGGGATTTTCAGCTTTGCCATTTTGGAGTTCATACTGTCCTTTGGCTATTTCATCTCGAAGTTGTTCTAATTGAGTGACAACTTCTGGCAGGAAAATAGTTTTGAGGTCGCGGTTGAGGATAAGTTCTACTAAATTGCGGGTTTTGCTGCGTTCAACTGGAACCGCAAGGAGTCCCACACCGAAATCTCTGATTCGGTGTTGGGAGGAATTGCGGGCTTGTTTTGTTGCGTCCTGCGACCATTTTCTTGCACAGCAAGAAGAGGTAGGAGGACAGCGACAAAACAAGCAATCTTTTATGCTTTTACACATAGCTTTGTACTCCGTTTGATAAGTTGAACTTTTGCTGGGCTGAATTGCCCAATTCTGCGCCAGTTGTGGTCATACACAGAAACATTTTTAGTTTTTGGAGTCTGCGTATAGCCACCAATCCAGCCAATATAAAATTTACCCGCTTTTTCAGCTTTCACTAAGTCACCAGAACGTAATCCGAATGGCGTAATTGTTCCACCTTTGCGCTTTCTGTTGCCAGGAATATCTTTAACAGGGTTCTCGAAATGAAGCTGACGACGGAATAGATTTGGACGCGCAATTATGCGGAATGGTGCAGGTGTAATAGCAACGAATCCTACCCAGCGATGTCCCCGACTATTAGCAGTGTGGAATTTCTCAAACCGCATGAAGTTGCTAGATGCTAATGCAATCCCGTCATGAGCATGAGTCTCTGGAGTTTGTTTTGATTTGTCTTTCTTGTCTTTAGATAATCCTAATTGCTGCCTGAGTATTGAAGTCTGCCACCCTTCTTGTGTATTGGTTGGTGCAATTTCACAGAGCCATTCCAGCATCACTTTTTGACCAACCATCACAGGACTAAAACCTTTGTCGCCTTTCGCTTTGATGTATTCGTAGGTGATTTGAGTTACAGGAAATAATTTGACTAATTCTTTGGTAATTCGTAATTCTAATTCCTTGTTAGCGCGAATACTGGGAGGCAATTTATTCTGTTTGCGGTTGTTAAACCTTTTTTGACGGTGCGCCCTTTGATTAAACGTTACTTTGCGATTTATCCTTCTACCTCGTCTAGCACGTCTTAATAATCGTCTACCATCCATCTTTTTGGTGACATCTGAAAATGGCAATATTAGATGTGCCATAAATAATGTGAATTTAACAGACTGGACACCAACGCCAGTAAACTTTTTACCAGGGTCTAATCCCAAAGCTATTGATTGAGTGTCATAACCAGACGGTTCCACTAATAGCTGAATGCCAAAAATATTGAGGTCATTCTGTACAATCTTGGCTTTACCTTCCTTAAGCCAACGTCTAGCTCTACTGGCTTTTGTTGGCATCATAGGTTTACCGTTTTTATCTAACACTGGAACACGAATCATGGAGATAATCCTCTCGTGTAAGTTGTAAGTCCCTTAGCTCACCATTACCAAAATGTCCTTTCTGCAAGCACCACTAATCAGATGGTTTGTAAATAATCCAGACTAGGGAAACATCTGGAAGTACGTATCAGGTAATGGCTTGTGAGCAGTAGTCATCTCTTAGTTGCAAGCTGATTCTTGCAAGCCTACACTGCACCGGAGGTAGTGTAGGTAGTTGACGCTATAGCGCTTCTCAGTTGAATGCAATACAAAATTATATCGTCGCGTGTAGGGGCACGGCACTGCCGTGCCCTTACGAGTGTATTGGACTCAACTTACAAAAAGCCGCCAATCATCCCCGCGAGTAAGATAAAACCAATCCAGACATTTTGCCGGAACATTTGGCTGTAAGCTGGGTTAGGCAAGTCTTTTTCTCTTAAACGCAGATACTGCCAAATCCAGCCGATAGTAGAAATTGTGAGGCTAATCCAAAAAGCAATGTGAAGGTGGATAGAAGCACCTAGCCAAGCGAGTAAAATTATTGTGCCTGCAAAAAAAATGCCAATAGCCGCTGGGGCATAATTGCCAAAGAATAGGGCGCTAGATTTAACACCAATGCGCTGATCATCTTCGCGATCGCTCATGGCGTAAACTGTATCAAATCCCAATGTCCATAATACAGTGGCGCCCCAGAGTATCCAAGTTGGTTGAGAGATGGTTTGTGTAACTGCACTCCAGCTAATCAATACCGCAAAACCCCAAGCAATAGAAAGCACTAGTTGGGGTAGAGGAAATACCCGCTTTGCACCTGGATAAAGCAAAATAACTGGCACCGCTGCCACAGACAACCAAAAGCTGAAAGCGTTAAGATAAAAAGCCAGGACTGCTGCACATCCTAGGGCAACAATCGCCACAACAATACCCACTTTAATTGACAGTGTACGGGCAGCGAGGGGGCGATCGCGTGTTCTTTCTACTTGTGGATCAATATCGCGATCCCATAAATCATTGACAATACATCCCGCCGCACTTGTGGCGAGAGTACCCAAGATAATGACGCCAATCAGGGGTAAAGGTGGTTTACCAGCGGCGGCTAAAAAAATTGCCCACAGGGCTGGAATCATCAATATTAACCGTCCTTCTGGTTTATGCCACCGCAACAGCCGGATAATTACAAGCCATACGGGTTCCTGGTTTTGTTCTGGCGTCCCTAGCATAAAAATTACGAAAAATCAAGAATTTTGTTTAACTAGATGGGTTAATACATCTTTACATCTATAGGATATCGTTATTTGCTATTTGTAAAATCACAACCGAAAGTGGCAACTTTAGATACATTTAAATAGTCACTGTCGTTGGCAGCAGCAGGCTGAAGAGTCTTTACTCAGGCATGGTCGCCAGACACTGAACCTGAGAATATTTTTGTATTAAATCATGCGAGTACACCACTGACGGCATAAAGCTACCATAGGCCGAGATTGAAGCCAACTACAAAACAGTCAGAAAGCTTCAAATAAAAGCTGTTTGAATTTTGTAGCGCTTTGAGATGAAGGCAGAGTATTTTGAATTCGACGTAGTGGTACTAGTGCGGATGAAGCCGATAGACCAGTTTTTACCATCCTTCCTTAAACAGAGAGAATATTTAGATGCTGAATTTAGTTTCAGCTAGCTGGGAGAGTCTACCCACTCTTACAGTTAAGCAAAACCGGATTATTGCTGCCATTGACCTAGGAACAAATTCTCTGCATATGGTAGTTGTGGGCATTGAACCGACACTACCATCCTTTAGCACAATTGCCAGAGAAAAAGAAACTGTGAGACTTGGCGATCGCGATCTTGCTACAGGGCATCTCAAACCTGAGATTATGGAAAAGGCGATCGCTGCCCTAGGACGTTTCCAAAAAGTTGCCAAAACTTTCAACGCTGAAACCATCGTTGCTGTGGCGACTAGCGCTGTGCGAGAAGCCCCCAATGGTAAAGATTTTTTACATCGGGTAGCGGTGGAGTTGGGTTTGAGTGTTGACTTAATTTCAGGTCAAGAAGAAGCCCGACGAATTTACCTTGGTGTGCTGTCGGGGATGGAATTTCACAACCAGCCCCACATGATCATCGATATTGGCGGTGGTTCCACGGAAATAATTTTGGGGGATAGTCACGAACCGCGCACTCTCACCAGTACCAAAATTGGTGCGGTGCGACTCAGTAGCGAATTAATCACCACTGATCCCATCAGTAACGCCGAGTTTCAGTACCTCCAAGCTTATGCCAGGGGGATGTTGGAACGTTCCACTGATGAGGTACTAGCCAACCTCAAGTTTGGTGAATCTGCCCGGTTGGTAGGTACATCTGGTACAATTGAAACTCTAGCGCTGATTAATGCACGGGAAAAACTGGGTTTTGTCCCTTCTACACTCAATGGCTACCAGTTGAGTCTCAAAGATGTGCGGGATTGGGTTAGTCGCTTGCGGCGATTAAGTAACGTCGAAAGGGCTACAATTCCGGGAATGCCAGATAAGCGGTCTGAAGTTATACTTGCTGGCGCAGTAATATTACAGGAAGCAATGACCCTTTTAGGTGTGGATTCGCTGATCACCTGTGGACGTGCCCTGCGGGAAGGTGTAATCGTAGACTGGATGTTAGCCCACGGTTTAATTGAAGATAGACTACGGTTTCAAAGTTCGATTCGCCAGCGCAGTGTGCTAAAACAGGCTAATAAATACCAAATAAACTTACAACATAGCGATCGCGTAGCTGAATTTGCTGTCAGTTTATTTGACCAAACACACGGTATACTACACAACTGGGGCAACCAAGAGCGGCAATTGCTGTGGGCAGCTGCAATATTACATAATTGCGGTTATTATATCAGCCATTCAGCTCACCATAAGCACTCTTATTATCTAATTCGCAATGGTGAATTACTCGGTTACACCGAAACCGAGATGGAAATCATTGCCAATTTAGCGCGTTATCATCGCAAATCGCCGCCTAAGAAAAAACACGAAAATTATCGAAATCTGCTGACAAAACAACATCGCCAAATGGTAAGTCAATTAAGTACACTCTTAAGGTTAGCAGTTGCCTTAGATCGGCGACAAATTGGCGCAATCGAACGAGTCGAGTGTCAATATTTTCCGCATAAGCAGGAATTTAAACTGCAAATTTTTCCATTCCGTTCTGATGATGACTGCGCCTTGGAACTCTGGAGTTTAGATTACAAAAAACCACCATTTGAAGCAGAATTTGGGGTAAAATTAGTGGCAACTTTAGAAGCTTCTGGGGTTCCCATTACTTCTTAAATTTTATGGTGCGTTAACGCAGTGTAACGCACCATAATTCCTAAATTTGATGAATTCGTAGTCAGCACTTTAGTGCTTTCAAATCCATCAACTTTAGTCCTAAGGCGTGCTTTTCCCAGACAGACGCCCAAGCCAAGGGCGGGCGAGACGCCCACCCCACAAGAAAAATTGCATGTTTTTTTATTGGAAGTCGGCGGGAAACTCCACCCACTCTTGGGTGGTTGAAGTTGCCCCATGCCCCATGCCCCATGCCCCATGCCCCATGCCCTTATGGATGCAGTTTTTCATGAAAAAAGCGAATTTATTACCACGAAGGGTAATACTCTAGGGCATTTTTATAAGCAATACTAAGGATATTCTTGCTTTCTTCACCCAGATTGCTATGGTTGAATTGGATGAACAGCTCCGCAACTTAATTACCCAAGCCTGTGAAAACCCACCAAGAAGCCAACAGCGTCAGCAGCTGCTGACGCAAATCATTCGCTTGAGTGCAAATAAACTCTGGCGGGAAAGTACTCCCTACTATCAAGACGCACTACAACAAACTTGGTTGTATTTCTGTCGGAACATTTGTGAAGCTACGACAGGTCAAGCCTATGACTCAAATTATGGTACTGTAATTACTTGGCTAAATGCTTATCTAAAACGCAGATTACAAGACTTTTATATTAATCACCATCGAGAACAAAGCATAAAAGTCCCTCTGAAGCTACATCAGTCTAGTTCCGGTGAATTTAATGACATTTTTGACCCTCTTGATAACATAGCTGCTACCCCTCAAGCTGCTCCGATTTTGGAAAATGTCAGCTTGTGGGTTCAAACAGATCCCGAAGGAGAATTGCAGGGTACTTATATTAAAGGGCGTCCAGACGTGAATTGTCAAATATTAATTATCAAACGCCTCCCCCCAGAAGCTACTTGGAAAGAATTATCTGAAGAATTTGGATTATCAATTCCTACCTTAAGCAGTTTTTATCAGCGTCAGTGTCTCCCCCGCTTGCGTAAATTTGCGGAAATGGAAGGGTATTTATAATACAGTAAAAACCATTTATCCCATGAGACTGTAAATCAGCCCAACCAGTACAATTAGAGTCACAATGATATAGGTATAATCTTTTAGTCGCACAAAGGCTAACAAAGAAAAAACCACTCTCATAACTGGAGTAGCAATCAGTAGCAGTAGTCCTAGTTGAATAATCCCTCGGTTACGACCTGATAATCCTGATAATATTGATGTTTTTACCCCAGATGGAGTGCGAAACTCTGCTGGTTCTCCCCGAAAAAACTGGTAATCAGGAACCTCAGTTCTGTGGTGGATTAAGTACAAAATTCCACCCGTTAAAACCAGAACGGTAGCAAAGATGACCCCAACTCTTAACAAATTGCCAATAAATTGCTCAAAGCGCTGCTCAAACTTAGTACGTCTGTTGAGAACCATTTTAAAGCCTCCCAGTTAGACCTTTGTAGATCATTTCCAGCGCCAGTACCAAAATCACACCACTGAAAATATTCCGCAGAAGTTGTACCCTAGCCCTTACAAGTACTCGCGCCCCCAATACAGCACCACACAGTACTCCCAACATTACTGGCATTGCTAATCCAGGGTCAATATAACCTCGGTTTAGATATATTCCTGCACTAGCAGCTGCTGTGACTCCAATCATGAAATTGCTTGTAGTTGTGGAAACTTTGAATGGAATATGCATTATTTGATCCATTGCTAGCACCTTAAGCGCTCCCGAACCAATACCTAGCAAACCGGAAAGTACACCAGCTATAAACATTAGTCCAAATCCAAAGGGAACACCACGCACGTTGTAAGATTGTTCTCCCGCAGCAGTTGGATAAGTACTATTTAGCTTCAAGCTTGTTGCCAAGGGATCTGGGGGTAAATTATCGATGTTTTCAAAGTAGGGTTTACGAGATAGGTACGCACTATAAAGTAAAACAATCCCAAACACAATAGCAATCGCCCCAGTAGAAATCTTCGCTGCCACAACCGCTCCAGCTATAGCGCCAAAGGTTGTTGCTATTTCTAGGAACATCCCTAGCCGCATATTAGTGTAACCTTCCTTTACATAAGCCGAAGCCGCTCCACTAGATGTAGCAATCACAGATACTAAGGAAGCACCAATAGCATAGTGTAGATCCACTCTACAAACTACAGATAGGAAAGGAACAATTACTACCCCACCGCCCAAGCCTGTCAAGGCGCCTAAAAATCCAGCGCTCAAGGAGCCAAACCATACTAATAGCGAAAAATCCAGAGTATTCAAGGTTTATTCTCCAGTATTTGGCTTTATAAGTAAAAACACTAATTGTTGGCTAGTTTTACTTTATACTTTTTATTTGATAAAAACAAATGTTTTTTCTTATTAATTTAATAAAAACTTTTAATCATATTGTATATTTAAGCATTGAAAAAATTGTCAAAATGAAATTTTTTTTATGGTCTATGATCCTAAATATTTATCAAATTTATAAAGCAGATATTTAACTGGTTAAATTACTATAAATACAGTGAGATTTAGTAGTTTAATAAACCTCGTAATTTATGACGGAAATTCGTCATAATTATGCTATAGATACATGCTATGTATGCATTTTTTATTAACAGATATTCTCTACATTTTATCAAAAATAGGACTACTATGCATTTGTGACAGGTTAAGATAACATTGCTTTTGTCAATTAGAATTTATGCTGATAATTTAGGGAAAAAGACGGTATCAAAACCAGCTTTTTACTGATGTTTCAGCATAAAAATAAATGGAGAACACAAAAATTAGGCAATCGCTAACCAAAAAACAGTGTTTTCTATTGCGGTTTTTGGCAAATTTTTCATTCTATAGATAGATTGACAAATGCATCACAACTTTAACCTGTCACAAATGACTACTATGTGATTTTTGAACAAAATTAGGTATCGTAGGGTGCATGAGGATGAAATCCATAACGCACCCTATGGATCTACGTATCTTTTCAGAAATCAAACCGGATTCCTATATGCTATATATTTTGTGTTAAATTACAAGACGTGCGTTATAAAAATGTCATACCTTATTCATAACAATGACAAACTTTTATCAAATATTTTTTCTAGACTAGACAAAGTAAATGTTTTCATCTTTTGTCATAAGTGAAGAATTTCTAAAGCTATGGACAACATTTTACTTTGTCTGATTTTGGGACTAATTGCCGGAATAGTAAGCGGAATAACCGGAATTGGTGGCGGGATAATTATTCTACCTGCCTTAATTTTCGTGTTTGGCTTATCTCAACACCAAGCTCAGGGTACAACATTAGCTTTGCTTGTTCCTCCGATTGATATTCTGGCTGCATGGACTTACTACAAGCAAGGATATGTAGACTTTAAAATAGCAGGATTACTTTGCTTGGGTTTTGTATTAGGTGGATGGCTCGGTGCCAAAATAGGAACAGGATTATCTAATGTGATATTGGCGAGAATATTTGGAGTTTTATTGCTGGTGAGTGCTATCAGAGTCCTGTTTGCAAATGTAGGCGATTCCACTTAATAACTAAGTCGATCTGGAATTATTGAGCGTATCTGTTCACTGGAAGACGAACCCAGCGAATCAACTGTTAAGTCTCATATCAAAAGTTTACGAAATAAACTTAAGAATGCAGGCGCTCCTGATGATTTTATTGAAACGGTTCATGGGCTGGGCTATCACCTCAAGCAGCTTGAGAAAACTATCCGATTTCTAACCGATATTTGCCTTTTATCTGCACCACTAGTGGTTAAACTTCTACTGGGCATCAACTACCTTGCACGATTATTTATCTAAATAAATTTAATTATTTGGATAAATTTAATTGATATATTCTTATTCAATAACCTCAGATTATTGAATCTGATCATCTTTAATCGCTATGTATAATGGGCAAGTAGAGTGAAATTAAAGTATTTACGGAATCCCAGAGCTATAAAGCCAGAGAATGTTGTTAGACAAAATCAAAAGAAAAAATTTACCACCCATACACCAAAACAAATACTAAACAGTAGATCCAGACTTTTTCTAGTATGGTCTATATTAATAGCAGCAATGTTAGGACTGGTGATCAACTTGTATAGATTACAAATTATTGAAGGTTCCAAGCTAAAAGAGAAAGCACGAAATCAGCAGACGGTAACTTTACAGCCTTTTATACCTCGCCGAATGGTCGTAGATAGTAATAATAATATCTTGGCTTGTGACCGTCTTGTATATACTCTGTACGCCCATCCGAAACTGTTCAAACAATCTGATGAACAAATAGCCGAAAAGCTTGCCCCAATACTTAACAAAAATGCTAATGAATTAGTGAGGATTTTTCAAAGTAAAAAAAGTGGCATCTTGCTTACTTCTGCGCTCCCAGAAGAAAGTGTTACTCATGTAACTGCATTGCACCTTAATGGTTTAGAGTTGAATCAAAAATACCTGAGATTTTACCCAGAAAATGATTTAGTTGCAGATGTAGTAGGATACGTCAATACAGACCGTAACGGTGAAGCAGGTTTGGAATATAGCCAAGAAGATTTGCTGAAACGTTCTGTGCAAACTGTACGGCTCAGTCGCACAGGTAACGGCGCTCTGATGCCAGATTATGCTCCTGTGGGATTGCTGAATTTTGATGATTTGCAATTACAACTAACTCTTGATAGTCGCCTGCAAAGAATAGCTGACAGAGCTTTGAAGCAACAGATAGATAAATTTAGGGCGAAACGGGGGGCGGTAATTGTCATGGATGCTAGGGATGGTTCCTTGCTGGCCTTAGTATCTGTGCCAACATATAACTCCAACGAATACTCTAAAGCTAATATTTCATTGTTTAAAAATTGGACAGTCGCAGATACTTATGAACCAGGATCAACATTTAAGCCTTTGAATGTTGCGATCGCTTTGGAAAGTGGCGTTATTAAATCAGATGATGTGTTTCCAGATCCTGGTTTTATTCAAGTTGCTGATCACACTATTAAAAATGCTGAGAAAAACAATTATCGCCAAATTAGTATTGCTCAAATTCTCCAATACTCTAGCAATGTTGGTATGGTGGAAATTATGCAGCGATTACACCCTTCAGTCTATTACAACTGGCTCCAACGCTTAGGACTAGGGTCAAAAGTTGATACAGATTTGCCATTTGCAGTTAGCGGACAGTTTAGAAGTCAAGAAAAGTTTGTTGCTTCAAGCATTGAACCGGCTACTACCTCTTTTGGACAAGGCTTTTCCCTCACACCGTTACAATTAGTGCAATTGCACGGGGCTTTAGCGAACGGTGGGAAATTAGTCACACCTCATGTAGTCCGGGGACTGATTGATAGTAAAGGACAGATGCATTACTCACCCACTTTCCCCGCACCACGCCAAATTTTCTCACGCACTACAACCCAACAGGTGATTAAAATGATGGAAACTGTGGTTAAAGAAGGAACTGGAAAAGCATCACAAATTCCCGGTTATCACATAGCTGGTAAAACTGGTACAGCTCAAAAAGCAAGTTCCACTGGCGGTTATCAAAAGGGTGCTTATATCGCTAGTTTTTTGGGTATATTACCAGTAGAGTCTCCCCGTTATGTAGTTTTGGCATTGGTAGATGAGCCAAAAGGGGAAAATATTTATGGTGGTACTGTCGCCGCTCCAATTGTTAAATCTGTAATGGAAGCACTTATTCCGCTTGAGCGGATTCCACCAAGCTAGGTAGTCAATTAAGTTTTGAAAACTAGAGAGTACGAGAATAAAATAGCTGAATAATCAAGCAACTTTTTTATAATAATTTCTAGTTTGATAGAGTCGAAAAATAAATTGTGGTTACATTTATAAGTAAGGGAGTATAATTGCCGTGTCTTCGACTAAAGCTTTCGTAAAGAAAAACTCAGAAATTCACACTTTATCTAGTTTTGAGTTTTTCAAAGGGGTCGGTCAAGTAACTGGTAGTACACTCATATCAATCACGATGGTAGCAACTTCTGTTTTAGCGGGAGGACTAGTTGGTTTAGCTATTAGTTTCCGTGATCTACCAGATGTTAGACAACTACGAACCTTTTCACCCTCAGAAACAAGTTATATCTATGACATTAAAGGTAAGCTTTTAGCGCGTATACATGGGGAAGCTAATCGCCAAGTAGTGTCTCTAGATCAAATTTCTCCCAATCTCAAACGAGCAGTATTAGCTAGCGAAGACAGTCACTTTTACGATCATCACGGAATTAATCCTGTTGGTATTGGACGTGCAGTTTTAGTCAATTGGGCGGCTGGAGGTGTGCGAGAAGGTGGTTCTACAATCACCATGCAATTGATGAAAAATATTTTCTTGTCTCAAAAACGTGCTTTTACCCGAAAAATCGCAGAAGCGGTATTAGCAATTCGATTAGAGCAAGTTCTCAGTAAAAACCAAATATTAGAGATGTACCTCAATCAAGTTTACTGGGGTCATAATAATTATGGTGTTCAAACAGCAGCACGTACTTACTTTAATAAATCTGCAGAAAACTTGACTCTCGGCGAATCAGCGATGATGGCGGGTTTAATTCAAGCTCCAGAAGAATTTAGCCCATTTGTCAGCATGAAGCTGGCAAAACAAAAACAAAAAGAAGTATTGGGACGAATGTTGGAACTAAATTGGATTAGCCAACAAGAGTATAATGATGCCCTCAATCAAGAAATTAAACTTGGTAAAATCAAATCTTTTCAAGGTAGTGCTTTGCCTTATGTTACCAATACTGTAGCCCAGGAATTAATTAAAAAATTTGGGCGGGAAACATTGCTCAAAGGTGGAATGCAGGTACAAACCACAGTAGATGCAGACTTCCAAATAATGGCAGAAGAAACTATCAAGAAGTGGCATAGAACCCTTCAAAGCGAGGGATTAAACAATAATCAAATAGCTTTAGTGGCAATTGATCCTCGCACACATTTTGTCAAAGCACTAGTGGGTGGTGTAAACTCAAAAACTAGCGAATTTAACCGAGCAACTCAAGCCCACCGTCAACCTGGATCTTCTTTTAAACCTTTTGTTTACTATACTGCTTTTGCTAGTGGGAAATTTACACCAAATACAACAATCCTAGATACTCCAGTTAGTTACCGTGATGGCAATGGTTGGTATTACCCACGAAACTACGATCATACATTTATGGGAGCCATACCGATTCGCACAGCCCTAGCCCAGTCTCGTAATGTCCCCGCAGTCAAAATTGGCAAAGCTGTGGGTATGAATAAAGTAATTGAAACTTGCCGTACTTTGGGAATTATGAGTCCGATGGAACCTGTGAGTTCTTTACCACTAGGTGCAATCGGTGTGACACCATTAGAAATGGCTAGCGCTTATGCGACTTTTGCTAATTACGGCTGGCAATCACCTCCAACGATTATTGCCCGTGTTACTGATAGTAGTGGCAATGTGTTACTAGATAATACACCAAAACCTCAGTTAGTTCTTAATCCTTGGGCATCAGCAGCAATTTTAGACGTGATGCAAACAGTAGTTCAAGAAGGAACTGGTAAAGGCGCAGCAATAGATCGTCCCGTTGCTGGGAAGACGGGTACAACCTCTTCCGAAAGAGATATTTGGTTTATTGGTACTGTGCCGCAGTTAACAACTGCTGTCTGGGTGGGGAGGGACAACAACAGCCAATTATCTCACAATGCAACGGGTGGAGGTATGGTTACTCCCATCTGGCGTGATTTTATGCAAAAAGCACTCAAAGATGTACCAGTAGAAAACTTTAAGCCACCTTCCCAGTTTTCTCGTCCTCAGCCAAATTAAAAATACCATGTCGGGGTTTAGCAATGCGCTTTAAATATTAAGCCTAGCCACGAATAAAGTATTATTACTGAAGATTTTAGTGGAAATTTTGCATACAATCAATCGCAAGCATTGCTCATCAGCAATACCATAATTAATTAGTAATATTTATTATATTATGTAATTCCTGCATGAATATTTCGAGAGACAATGGTTTAGATACATTAAAATCATTAGCTATTACCTTAGTTTTAGCATGGCATTTACACCCAATTAAGTTTCTTGTTAACCACGAATCTTCTTTAATTTTAAATAGTCTAAATCAATTTATTGAAAATATTCTTGAACCCCAAATAACTCTGACAGCCGTACCCATATTTTACATTGTTTCTCTGTATTTATTTTTTCAAAAAACTCCTAATTTAAGTTATTTAGAAAAACGGATTTTTACCATAGGTAAATTATTTATTTTTTGGTCTACTATCCAGATGATATTTGCGATTATAGTAACTCGCAAAATTCCTGATTTTTCCCTAAATACTATTTTAGGAATTTCACCTGGTTTACCTTTAGTTGGTGACTCCGTTTTCTATTTTCTTTTAAATTTGATAGGTTTAGTGATTTTTTCTTTTTTATTTTATAAAGTGAATTTTAGTATTCAGAAAATATTATTTTGGTTAATTATTATATTTTCGCTATTTTTATTTGAGTTATATGGTTTATTAAATTTCGCTTTACCTTATTATAACTTAGTAAATTTTTTAATTTATATACCTATATCTTTTGCTCTCACTAAGCATAAAAATGAAATATTTAAATTAAAATATTTTTATTTGTTTGCCTGGATATTGTTTTCATTGCAAGATATTTATTTAGGTCAAGGTCATTTTATCTTAACAATTTACGCGAGAATATCTATAGTTTGTGGAGCATTAACTTTATTTTGTTTTATCTACCCACTTAAAATAGATAAATGGTACATCAAAAGTCTGTCTAAATATTCTCTAGGATTATTTGCATTGCATAAATATTGGCAATGTATATTATTGCTGTTATTGAGTAATTATTACACTAGGTTAAATTATATAAATATTGCAACGCCTTTTAATCTATTATGGCTCATTACGGCAATATTAGTTGTAGTTCTGAGTGTATTCACCATCTTGATCTTAAAAACGACTAATTTAAGACAGTTTGTGTCCTAAGAGGATGTTTGACAAGTCAAAATATATACGCGAAACCTCTCTCCAAACCTCTCTCCTGCAAGGAGAGAGGCTTTGAAACCCCCATTCCCACCCTGCGGGAAGCAAGCTATGTAGAGAAGGGGGGTTAGGTTTTTGAGGCTTCGATGTTAGCAATAATACTTTTCAAACAACCTCTAAAAGCGTAGCAATTTGAGTTCCTCAGTTCTGTAAAATAACAATACAATCCTACTGAAACCTCGTCCATTGTGAAACCTGTAGTAGTGAGCGCTCAGTCGAACGCTGCCCTCACTACGTATGAAAAAAACTATGGTTCTCAAAATAGATGTGGTTTATATCCTAAGTTAGCCCTATTTCGGATAGCATTTGATGAGGCTGACTACTGGCATCATGATTAAAGCAACTAAATTTTGTGATCCGAATTCTGTAAAAGTTAACCAGCAAAAGACAAAAGTTGGGAATTGGCAATTTTTACGCTTATCTATTTACTTTTTGGTAACTTTGCTGTGTATCATCGGTTCACCAATTTGGGCAAAAGTTCCAGAAATCAAAACTTCACAGCAACAGACAATTAACAATACAATCGCTCCTGCGTCGCTGCTGCAACAGGGTAAAGTCCTCTACGATATAGGAAGGTTTGCTGAGGCGGCGCAAGTATTACAGCAAGCAGTTAAGGAATATCAGCAGCAGAGCGATCGCCTGAAATTAGCAGTTACTTTGAGCAATCTTTCCCTAGCATACCAGCAACTCGGTGCATGGACACCAGCCCAGGAGGCAATTACACAAAGCTTAAATTTGCTGAAAGAACTACAAAATGGTGAAAATCTGCTATTATTTGCTAAGTCTCTTGATATTCAAGGTAGCTTACAATTGCGAATGGGACAACCCGAAGCAGCTTTAGCAACTTGGCAGCAGACAGCAGAAATTTATATTAAAGTAGGAAATCACAGCGGCTTAGTGCGATCGCTCATTAACCAAGCACAAGCTTGGCGTAGCAAAGGTGCTTATCGTCGCTCAGTACAAATATTGAGAGAAGTCAATCAGAAGTTACAATCGCAGCCAGACTCGATAGTCAAAACAGTCGGTTTGCGATCGCTTGGTGATGCCCTTTTGGTAGTGGGGAATTTACCAGAGTCCCAGACTATTTTACAGCAAAGTCTTGTGATAGCTCAAAATCTCCAATCAAGCGCAGACATTGGCGCTAGTCTTTTGAGCCTGGGGAACAATGCCCAAGCACAACACCAAAAATCACAAGCGATCGCCTATTATCAACAAACCGTTCAAGTCTCGCCTTCACCTCTGACCAAAGTTCAGGTACAACTCAATTACCTCAGCTTACTCATCGAAGAGCAAAAACTTCCTGATGCCGAAGCCATTATACCATTAATTCAGTCACAAGTCAAACAACTCCCACCCAGTCGTGCTAGTATTTACGCCCAAATTAACTTTGTACAAAGCCTGAATAAACTCCAGAATGCTGAAAATTCTTACAACTCAGCACTCATACTCGCCAATGCTATCCAGCAATCCCGCAGTTTAAAAGATCAGCGAGCAGAGGCTTATGCACTGGGGAGTTTAGGCGGATTATACGCAAAAACAAAACAGTTGTCAGAGGCGCAAAACCTCACTCAACAAGCATTAATGCTGGCGCAAACGAGTAATGCACCAGAAATAGCCTATCGTTTAGATTGGCAGTTAGGGAAGTTACTGTGGGCACAAAAAGATCTCAAAGGAGCAATCGCGGCTTATGATGCGGCGGTAGATACTCTCCACTCCCTCCGCAATGACTTGGTGAAGATCAATCAGGATATGCAATTCAACTTCCGCGACAGCGTAGAACCGATCTATCGAGAGTCAGTAGAGTTATTGCTGCAATCCCAAATGGGCAAATCGGCAGCGAAAATTTTAGATAAAATCCGCCAGCGGATAGAGGCTTTGCAGTTGGCAGAATTAGATGACTTCTTTCGCGAAGCTTGTTTGCAAGGTCAGAGTGTCTCTTTGGATAAAATAGTAGATCAAGATAATCCCACTGCAGCCATCCTTTACCCAATTATTCTTCCAGAACAAATCCAGGTAATTGTTAAAATTCCCCACCAACCTCTACAGCATTATACCACTCAGATTGCTCAAACAGAAGTAGAAAAAATCCTCTCACAACTGCGAAAAAATCTGGTGAATCCGGCGGCGACTAAAGCCATCAAAATCCAGTCGCAACAAGTGTATAACTGGCTGCTTAAACCAATAGAGTCACAGTTATCAGCAAATCAGGTGAATACCCTAGTATTTGTGCTGGATGGCGCCTTACGCAATTTACCAATGGCGTCTCTCTACGACGGGAAGCAATACTTAGTGGAAAAATATGCGATCGCCCTCAGTATTGGACTGCAACTTCTTGATCCCAAACCCCTCGTGCATCAAGAACTCAGAGCTTTAACTGCAGGGTTAACTCAGCCCCCGCCAGAGTTTTCTGACTTGACACCATTACCAGCTATCAAGTCGGAAGTTAGTCTGATTACCAAAGCTGGAGTTTTAACAACCAGTCTGTTGGATCAGCAGTTCACCCGCCAAGCACTAGAGAAGGAAGTTAATAGTATTCCATTCAACATCGTGCATCTGGCAACCCACGGTCAGTTCAGTTCTCGTGCTGATAACACTTTTATTTTAGCAGCCGATGGACCAATCAATGTCACTCAATTTGATAGTTTGCTTCGCAGTCGCCATGAAACCAAACCACAAGCAGTAGAACTATTATTTTTGAGTGCTTGCGAAACAGCCGCCGGAGACAATCGTGCAACTCTGGGTTTAGCTGGAGCCGCTGTACGCGCCGGCGCACGCAGTACCCTGGCTTCTCTGTGGCAAATAGATGATGAATCAACAGCACTGTTTGTTGGTACCTTTTACCAAGAACTTAAAAGCGGCAAAATGACTAAAGCCGAAGCTCTCCGCTATGCCCAGATGAAACTATTACAACATCCCAACTACAACGCCCCTAGTTTTTGGTCTGCCTATGTGTTAATTGGTAATTGGCTTTGATACGTCACCAAAAACTTTTCAAACATAGTCTTAGTAGTCAAAATATCAAATATTGTATTACACTGTCAACTATTATTCTCATTTTCGACCCAAATCTTACAAAAAGGCAGCTTTGTTAGCCCCGAAGTGAATCCCTCAAAACCAAAAGTAAGTCGGCGAGAAAAAACCAAACTACATTAAGTAATGTTAAATTTAATTTAATTGGCTTGTAGTGGGGACTTTAGCCCTTAAGAGAGGACTAAAGTCCCCACTACAAACCTTGAATTATTCACGCCGTTCTACTTATCAAAATAATTCTGTTGAGGATTCAAGACTGTGATGGGAAAAATACTCCAACAAATGGGCTAACTCATAGCCCTTATTTCATGTCTGTAATTCATCGTGATCAGTTAATTATGTAAAAAATGAGTCAATTATTAAATTTGCCAGAATCGTCTACAATTTCCCGTCGCACACTACTCAAGTGGTTCGGTATTAGTGGGATTGTCGGAGTAACCGGATACTCTCGATTCAGTAAACCACAGCCAACGCTTTTTCCACAAGATACTCTCAACTTGCCAGGAATGCTGAATCAAGATAAAAGCGTTGTTGTCATTGGCGGTGGATTAGCGGGTTTAGCTTGTGCTTATGAATTGAGTCAGCGGGGGTTTGTCGTCACTCTATTAGAGAAATCTCCCCAATTAGGCGGCAAAATTGCCAGTTGGCAAATTGAAGCAGCTGGAGAAACTTTTATGATGGAACATGGGTTTCATGGCTTTTTTCCGCAATATTATAACCTCAATAGCTTAGTTACAGAATTAGGTATAAATGATCATTTTCAATCATTGCACTCTTATGCTGTTGTTTACCGGAATGGCAAATATAAACCAGAGGTATTTCGTCCTAGTAGTTCGGCGTTCCCTTGGAATATTATAGATTTAGCGATCGCCTCTCCTAATCGCTGGAAATGGGGAATTAATCTGGTTAAATTGAAACATTTGCAAGTCTTCCAGGCGATTACTGGTTTCGAGAGAGAAAAAAATTATCAACGCTTCGATAATATCTCCGTTGCTGATTGGGTAAAAACCGAATTTCCTCAAGGTTTATACGACTTATATTTTCTGCCTTTTGCTAAATCTAGCTTGAATGCACCAGACATGATGAGTGTCGGAGAACTGATGCAGTTCTTCCATTTTTATTTTTTTGGCAATCCAGAAGGACTAGCTTTTAATGGTACTAGAGACGATATGGGCACAAGTTTAATCCAACCCATTGCTAGAGCAATTCAAAGCAAGGGATGTAAGATTATCACAGGGGTAAATGTGAGTGAAATTTCTGCAGTCAAAGGTAAAATTGATGCTCTTAAATATGTAATTGGTAGTAATAAAAATCATGTGCCTTTTTGGGTTAAACGTAACTCAGTTGTGGAGCATGATCAGATAGAATATTTTGGTGCAGCTGATGAAGTATTTGCGGTACAAGCTGGAGGTAAAGAAGCAATTTCGCTTACTTGTACTCACCAAGGTTGTACGGTGCAAAAGGCAGAAGATGGTAAATTTCATTGTCCTTGTCATGGAACAGTGTTTGCCGCTGATGGTAAAGTTTTAAAAGGACCAGCACAACGAGATTTATCCAAATTTGCAGTATTGCAGCGTCAAGATGAAGAATTACAGCTAGTAGCGCTAAATCAAGAATCGTCATCACCAGAAACAATTACCGCCGATTATTATGTTTTTGCAACCGATGTACCAGGAGTGCAACAACTATTTAAACGTCTGACTGGGAATGTAGATCAAAAAGTGCGATCGCAAGTAGAAAAATTGAGCATCGCCGATCCATTTGCTGTTTGTCGTTTCTGGTTTGACCGTGATTTTGAGTGGTCACACAGTAATTTTACATCTTTATCTGGCTATAAGCTAACAGATAGTATTACCCTGTATCACCGCATTCAAGAACAATTTATTGATTGGGCACAACGTACTGGTGGTAGTGTGGTAGAATTACACGCTTACTGCTATAAAGAAAAACAATTCCCTACCCAAGAAGCTTTGTTAACAACCTTTGAGCAGGAATTATATGAAATTGTCCCTGAGTTAAAGCAAGCATTGGTGTTACATCGAGAATTGGTAAATCAACATAACTTTTCCGGATATCCACCGAAAAGTTATGCAGAGCGTCCAGAAACTAGCACCAGTGTTTCTAACTTAATCTTTGCCGGTGATTGGGTAAAAATGCCCTTTCCCTGTGGATTAATGGAAAGAGCCGTGAGTAGTGGTTTGTTAGCAGCCAATGAAATTTTACAACGGGAGGGTTTACAGAGGCGATCGCTCTTGTCAGTGAATCCAGAGGGTTTATTACAAATTTAACTTACCATCATCCCACTCTTAGGGTGTAGGGGCACGGCAGTGTCGTGCCCTTATTTAAGAAAAGGTTCAATCACCTGTTTCCAAAGAGCATAACCCTGCTGGTTAACATGTAAACCATCCTGAATAAAAAGCTCTTTCCGGGGAGTACCATCTGCCCCTAACATAGGGTGAAAAATGTCTATATAAATCAGCCTATCATGCTGCCGCGAAAAGTTCTTGATCATCCCATTCGCTGCTTTAATTTTGGCAATAAGTTTCCAACGAGCTAGGCTAGGCTTAATTGAGATAAATGCTATTGGTGTTTCGGGAAGCTTTGCTTGTATCTTACTAACAAGAGTCTGATAATTATGAAAGACTTGGGTGGGGGTTTGACCATCGTCTAAATCATTATCTCCCCCATAGACCACAATCAACCGTGGTTTGTAGGGAATGATAATCCGATCAGCGTAGTAGATTACATCCCTAAGTTCAGAGCCACCAAAGCCGCGATTAATCATTTGCACAGATGGAAAATCTTGCTTGAGAGTTTTCCAACGCCTGATTGAGGAGCTACCAACAAAAAGAATAGCTCCTGATGGTGGCGGCTGTAACTGATCAGCTTGTTCAAATTTTACAATCTCTGATTCCCATGGCCTGTTGCTGACCTTTTTTGGGGTTTGCGCTTGGGTGAATCTGGGCGTCAGCAACAGACTCCAAGTGCAGAAGCCAGCTAGCATTAAAAAATATCGCCTTTTCATCTTTTATCCTTCTGCAAGTTCATAGTGAAAACATTAATTAATAGTACTAATAACTACTAAGTATAATAAGCATACTTCAATAGTGACAAGAGTTATAGCGTTTCCCGATATAGTGAAGTGTATCAGAGCAAACTTCTTGCTGGCGGGGAGGGGTTCTTGTACCTCACAGAAATCCGGGTATATAGGATTTACTGACGCATCTGACTTGGGTATTTTTGATATTTTTAGTTAGGGACTGCCAACAAATAAATTATCCAATCTTGTGCGGTGGACATCCAGCCCCTGGGTACGGGCGAGCGAGACGCCCACCCCACAATCAGTAATTGAGTATTTTTTTATTTGTCAGTCCCTTATAGAAAGATAATCAGAAACTAAAGTCATTATTTATCCCGTTTTTTGGGTGGATTAGGCGGGATAAAGCTGGATTTTAACGATATTAGGTAGATACTCTAGTTAATTGATAACTTAAAGTTATTAAAACGAAAACTAAAAATAATTGCTTCTATCGTTGAGAGTGCTTAAAGTTAAATCAAGCAGAAACGTCATCAACCACCGTACAGCTTGGCCTAGGAACTTAACATAATTAAGCCTGTGGAACTGTCTAACAAATCGGAATATGCATTTCTAGCTCTATTAGAGCTGGCGAGTTGTTACTCTAGTGGCGAATCTCTACAGATCAAACAAATGGCAGATCTGCAAGATATACCAAACCGCTATTTAGAACAACTACTAGCGACATTGCGCCGTCGAGGTTTGATAAAAAGCATACGCGGAGCCAAAGGTGGCTATGTTCTAGCAAGAGATCCCCGAAAGATTACCTTGCTAGAAGCGTGGAGCTGCATTGAAGGAGTAGACGCTGTTCCGCCTATTTGTGAACATAGTCCCAAAACCGTAGAAAGCCAACTGATTCAGGAAATTTGGCAAGAAGCACATCAGGCGGCTAACGCTGTTTTGCAAAAATATACCCTTCAAGACCTTTGCGAACGGCGAGGCACCCAATTACATAGAGTACTTATGTACTATATCTAAGCAGGCATGGGGCATAGCTCCATGTTCCCAGGGAATCAGCTACTTCGCTGGCTTCTTTTGTTGCGAAATCGACAGGGTATAGTTATACTTGCTTTGGGATGACTCGCCAATATGCAGCAAGTATTTGCCTGGCTGCCAGTAACCAGAAAGTTCTGCCTTACCCTCAGAGTAGCTGTCTGCTAGCACACAGAAGCGTCCCCCAGGCCCGTCAATTAGCAGCGTTGGCTGTCCCTTGCTCTCTACTGTTAAGCGTAAGTAATGTATTGGCTCTGTAACCTGGATAACTTGATTGGGTGCCTTGGTAATATAGCCGCAATCACTTTTAACTCCTCCTCCCGACTGTCCATTGACAATCAGTGGATCTTGATTCATCTTAGAATTAATTTCGATATGTGGTGTCTCAGCTTGAGCGTTGGTCAATACCAAACTCATCGCTAAAGCTGCGGGAACAACCCTAAATGCTATAGGCGTTTTCATATTTAATTAATGCTCCCGATATTTGACTAGAGCGGTATTTTAATACATAATCCGAGTTAATAGACGCTAGCAATGGGTCTATGTTCCGAAAGAAACCGTATAATTGATTATTTATTTATTCAATTAATCGCTTGGTTCGTAGTTTTCGCGTAGCGTCTGTCTACGACACGCTCCGCGTTCGCGTAGCGTCCCGCAGGGAACGCAGAGAGGACTTTAGTCCTAAAACAGCGATAAATCGCCGACTACATACTAAGCTTAGTGTGGCGGACTACTAGTAGTCTGTCAATTTTATTTTGAGGGATTTTTGGTAGTGTGTTCGCGTAGCGTGTCCGAAAGACAAACGTCTCGTTCACGCGGGCAAGATGCCCGCACTACAGTCTATCATTTTTATCTTGACAGAGTACTAGGGGTGTACGTCATATACACGAGAAGCATTATGGTTATATTTACTACTTAATAATAGTCGATTAACCCTGATATCAATTCTTAAAGGGGAGCGATCGCAATAGCTGTACCATTTCGGAATGTCCGGATTTTAGATGATCAATGATGAAATCGTGGCTATGAACCTGATTGAAAATTATATGTGTGTAAAGTGTGAACAAAATCATATCGAAGCCAACCAAGAAAAAACATAATTTTTTCTAGCGCCTTTAGTAGTCGCAAACACCGACAGACATTAGCTAAAATCACAGACACAACCGCCAAAAATGGGATGCGGTTAGTCTGTTATTGAGTAAGTGTCTTAGCTGAGGTAGAAAAGATTGATGAATCCTGAAAGAGACGAAGACTTACAGCGTCGCCTGAAAAAACTAGAAGCAAAAATTAATTCGCACTCAGAGCAGGTGTTCCGCCCAGCGGAACCAAGAAAAACATCTCAGTTTAATTTTCCTGACTTTAATGTGCATCTTGGGCGATGGCGGAGGTGGTTTGACGGCTTGTCTGGGACGAAAAAGCTAGTAGCTTTGGGAGTGACGGTGTTATTAGGCTTGGCAATGGTGCAAGCAGTACTGAAACTCGTAGCTTCTGTGATTAGCCTGGCACTCTTGGCAGTCTTGGTGTATGTTGGATACAAATTTTTTGTGTCTAGTAGCTTTCAACGTAAGCAATAATACCGCTAGGCAAAATTAAAAATACAAAATTAAAAAAGCTGATTTTCTCAGCTTTTCATTGATTTTGTAGAGGCATAGCGGCTGCAGACTGGGTATAGGTTGTCTATTTTAACTAGGCCGAGAGCGGTATACAAATAAAAGTCAAAGGGAATTATTAGGATGACGACGCCAATTGTCAGAAAAAATAGTAATCAAAGTCATTCACAAGAACAGGAAAAAACTCATTCAATGCCTTTAGTAACTAGGCGCTTTGTGGCTTGGGCTGCTGAAATCACACTGGTGGTTGTCAGTGGATTGGTTCCCTTCGGCTTAGGCGCCTATGCCAATTCCCGAAGTGATCTTAACCAAGTCCCACTTAACCCTGTACTGGTGGTAACAGAAAGAGCGATCGCCCGCCCTTTAGCTTTGCCTGTAAGCTATGGCATCCCTAATGTGGCATGGCCGACTAATATCTTGTGGACAGTAGCACTGTTAGCCCCTGTAACCCTCTCAGTGTGGCAATTGTATTTACTGTCGAAAACAGGTAGCACCATTCCTAAGCGTTGGTTTAAGGTGCGAGTGGTGAATGAGGAAGGTAAGAGTCCTGGTTTTGGGTCAATTTTGATCCGAGAAGGAGTTGGTCGTTGGTCTGTGCCCATATCAGTTGCCTATCTGTTATGGCGCTACAGCTTACTGTTTCCTAACTTAGGTGTGTTCACGGCTTTAGCTTTGCTGATGGTGTTGGGAGAAGCGATCGCCTTACCATCACGCCAGGGGCGTCGCGCACTCCACGATTACCTCGCGGGTACTTACCCCATAGATGCGACTCGTCCCTTACCATCCTCCGTGGTTGCTAACCAAAATCCAGAAGGTAATGAAGAAATAGCAGCACCAGTAACCACAGAGTCCTCTAGTCCTTGGGCGCAAATCCGGCGTTACCCTAACTTAGCCCTGACTGGAGTCGCCCTGGTAAGTATGGCTGCGGTGTTGTCAACTTTAGTAGGTACTCAAGTTTACAGCCAAACCCAAGAAACCCAGCGCAAATCTCAACAGATTAATAGTGAACAGTTTCTGGTATTGGTCAAACAGTTAAATCCTAATTCTATTGCTACCCAAG
Organism: uncultured cyanobacterium; assembly: GCA_963772205.1. Lineage (GTDB taxonomy): Bacteria > Cyanobacteriota > Cyanobacteriia > Cyanobacteriales > Nostocaceae > Gloeotrichia. The sequence goes on along the minus strand of CAVYXS010000100.1, from coordinate 49,092 downwards.
AAGAGCGCCGGAGTGCAATTCTGGCTTTGGGTACTCTCAATGATCCACAAGCAACCCAATTTCTGACGGATCTGTTGGTCAACGAAACCAACCCCGTCCTACTTGATACAATTCAACAAGCTTTAACAAATATCGGACCGAAAGCCATACCCGAATTAAAAACCAAAAATCAGTTTTTGGCTGGCGAGTTGGCATCTGCGAGCAATGCACCCCAAGAGCAGGAAATCAGACAAAAGCGGTTACAACTTAACCAACAGGCAATCAACAAGATTCTTGGTGTCTATAGCGGTAAAATAAACGACATTGATTTGAGTCGTACTCAATTGGGTAACAGTGGTTCTCGTGATAGTAATTCCTTTAGCTTGGTCTTAGAAAACGTTGATTTATCAGGGATTAAGTTCAAATCTGCAAATCTTAACCAAGCCAGTTTTAAAGGTAGTCGCTTCCGGGGCGCCGGTGAAGATGGACGCTGGGATACTTACGATGATGTGATTGCTGACTTAAGCCAAGTTCAGATGAAGCAAGCCAATCTGACTAATGCTAACCTCAGTCGCGTGGTGATGAATCGCAGCGATTTGAGCCGCGCCACCCTCAATAGAGCCAATTTATCTAATACGCGGCTGATTGAAGCTAACCTCAGCAGCGCCCAACTAGTAGGCGCCGATTTGCGTGGTGCAGTTTTAGAAAATGCCAGCCTGACAGGAGCTGATTTAAGTGATGCCAAATTGAACGAAGCCAATTTATACGCCGCTCGTTTAGGACGAGTAACTGCGATCGGCACACAATTATCCTACGCCAATTTAACTAAAACCGATTGGCAAGCATCAGACTTATCTGGTGCGGATTTTGAACATACCAATCTTAGCAATGCTAACCTCAGCGCCACTCGTCTTACTGGTGCTGTTTTGCGCTCTGCTCAGTTAGAGAACGCCAACCTACAGAATGCTGACCTGACTTTAGTAGATTTACGGGGAGCGAATGTAGCCGGCGCTGATTTTCGCGGCGCAATTCTCTGGGCTAGCAAACAAGATCCTGGAGATCAATTTGTCCAAACACCAGCCAAAGGGACACAATCTGCTGTAGTGCAAGGCGTTGATTTTACTCAAGCCAAAAATTTAGATCCCAAGCAACTGGCTTACATTTGTACTCAAGGAGGCATTAATCCTCGTTGTCCATAGGGGAGATGGGGAACTATTATCCCCCTCAACTAAATATACCTGTTCTCAGTTGGATGCAATAAAAAACAAAATTATATCGTCGCGTGTAGGGGCACGGCACTGCCGTGCCCTTACGAGTTTATTGGACTCCATCCCCAGAAGCATGGTTTGTTTATCGAAAAATAATGACAACCGTCAACTGATAATAGCGATAACATAGGTATTAAAGCGAACCTTGATAATCTAAAATGGTGTGAGGAATGGCGTCATGAAGCATCTTCCGTATTTGGTGACAGTTTTAGGGGCTGGTTCGGTGTTGAGTATTTTGATGAATACTCAACCAGCACAAGCTCAAGTAGCCTATGGTAGTTATGTTGGTGTAGGTCCGTCTGTTGGTGTAACAGATGGTTCTCAGGTTGGTGGGGTGATTGCTTTTCGTTACAAGCTTTTGGAATCACCAATCTCTTTCCGCGCCCAAGCTTTAGTTGGTAGGGGGACTGCAGTTGTACCTACGGTTTCTTATGATGTGCCCCTTAACTGGCAAACTGATGCTTACTTGGGTGCTGGTGTCGTGTTAGCTAGTGGTAATAGTCCTTCCCCTGTTGGTAATAAAATCAGTTTTGCCTTGCAACCGGGTATTGATTATATGGTGCCCAATAGCAATACGGTAATTTTTGGTAATGCAATTATTGCCTTTGACGGCTACCGCGATGGTAGTGGTACTGCTATTTCTGTACAAGGTGGTGTGGGTTTGAGATTTTAGATGAGGTACATCATAGCCCCCTCCTCGCTTGCGGGGAGGGGGTTGGGGTTCCTGTACCTAACTAGGGCGAGAAACGCTATAGTAAGCACTTTAGTCTCATAATAAATGTGGTGAACTACTAGACTCTTAATTTAAAAGGGCAAATCTCGATGAGGATTCTGGGATATCCTTAAATAGGTTAGAGATTTGCTGAATAAAGATAAGAATGAAGCTGGCAGCAAGAGTAAGTCAGGTAACTCCTTCCATCACCTTAGCGATCGCCGCCAAGGCTAAGGCAATGAAGACAGAAGGAATTGATGTTTGTAGTTTTAGCGCTGGTGAACCAGATTTCGACACCCCAGTACACATCAAAGCAGCAGCAGCAAAGGCTTTAGATGAAGGTAAAACTAAGTACGGTGCCGCAGCTGGTGAACCAAAGTTAAGGGAAGCGATCGCCCGCAAGCTAAAAACTGAGAATGGTCTAGATTATAAGTCAGAAAATGTCATCGTCACCAATGGCGGCAAACATTCTCTGTATAACTTAATCGTGGCTTTAATCGATCCAGGTGATGAGGTGATTATCCCAGCTCCTTACTGGCTGAGTTATCCCGAAATGGTAACTCTGGTAGGTGGAGTATCGGTAATTGTGCACACAGATGCAACGACTGGTTATAAAATCACTCCCGAACAACTCCGCAAAGCAATTACGCCTAAAACTAAGTTGTTTGTCCTCAATTCCCCATCCAACCCTACGGGGATGGTGTACACGCCAGAGGAAATTAAAGCGCTGGCTAAGGTAGTAGTTGATGCAAATATCTTTGTGGTTTCTGATGAGATTTACGAAAGGATTCTCTACGACGGTGCAGAACATATCAGCATCGGTTCTCTAGGTAAGGAAATTTTTGACTGCACTTTAATCAGTAACGGGTTTGCTAAAGCTTACTCGATGACAGGTTGGCGTCTGGGCTATTTAGCAGGGCCTGTGGAGATTATTAAGGCAGCGAGTACCATTCAAGGGCATAGTACATCAAATGTGTGTACCTTTGCTCAATATGGGGCGATCGCTGCTTTAGAAAGTTCTCAAGACTGTGTTGAGCAAATGCGCCAAGCCTTCGCTAAACGGCGTCAGGTAATGCTAGACAGACTCAACGCCATTCCTGGATTAAGTACCGCCAAACCCGACGGCGCTTTTTATCTGTTCCCTGATATCAGCAAAACCGGACTCAAATCTTTAGAATTTTGTGACGCTTTGTTAGAAGAACATCAAGTAGCAGTCATTCCTGGAGTGGCTTTCGGTGCTGACAACAACATTCGCCTTTCCTACGCCACCGATTTGGCGACAATTGAAAAGGGAATGGACAGATTAGAGAAATTCGTCAAATCTCGCATTTAATTCAGTTGACGGTTGTCAGTAGAATTTTCTGTACTCTTGAACTCCACCTTTTCCCGATTCGGAACTGGTGGAGTTCCCTATTCCCCAATCCCTTGTCACTGAGCGAAGCCGAAGTGCAATCCCTTTTAATTATGACTGAGCGTCATCGTCCCCTGATTCTTAAACCCAATGAATCCTACACTTTCCGCAGCTATTTCCAAATGAAATTCGCTCCCGCCGATATTCTGCGGGAATTAAGGGTAACTTTAAGTAGAGGCACAATCAATTTACCTATCGCTGCGACAGAATTACTAACTCGCCTACCAGACTTACGCCAACGCCTAGAAGAAGCGATCGCTTGTGTGAGTCTCAATAGTGAAGCAGCTAGACGAGAAGTACTCATCGCGCCCATTTTATTGGAAGTAGCCCATATCACACAAGCCATAGTTAATATTGAGTACCCCATTGAGGTTAACCAATACCTCAAAGGTGAGTTAGATTACTATCTTCAGTCAGAACATAATATCCTGGTGGTAGAAGCAAAACAGGCAGACTTAACACGGGGGTTTACTCAGTTAGCTACAGAGTTGATTGCTTTGGATACGTGGGTAGAATCCGATGAACCAATTTTATATGGTGCTGTGACTACTGGGGATATTTGGCAGTTTGGTAGTTTTGATCGTCAAGAGCGAAAAATTACTCAAGATTTAATGTTATATCGGGTGCCTACTGATTTAGAAATCTTGATGCAAATTTTAGTGGGAATTTTGATACAAGGCTAGGAGAGAGGGGGGATGGGGAGATAGATGAGAATATTAACAAAATCAAATCATGGTATGAGATTTCCCTACGGGATTTTTTACCTTCAACAAGAAGAAAGAAGATACAATTGTTGTCATAGCTTGCTTCCATGCTAAACGCGATCCAAAACAATGGTGGAATCGAATTAATTGAATACCCCACCTCCCCACCCATCCCCCCTCTTCTTAAATCAACCCCATCTCCCGCAAGCCTTGGCGTAATCTCTTCGCCTCTTCAGGATTATGCTGCTCGTGAAGGGCGATAGCATTTCTAAAAGCTGTGACACTGGCTTGAACATTGCCAACTTTTAGCTGCACTACGCCCAAATTTTGATAAGCTTCTGCATAGCTGGGATTTAAGCGAATGGCTTTTTGATAAGCGGCGATCGCATCTGTAAACAAACCCAAAGCTTTGAATGTCATTCCCAAGTTGTAATGTCCCCTGGTAAAATTGGGGTCAATCTTCAAGGTTGTTTCATAGGCAGTTTTGGCCGCTTTGAAATCTCCTGCAGCTTGGAGTAAGTTACCCAAGTTGTTATATGCTCCCAGTTTGAGCATGGGGTAAATCGGTAACTTGATGGCTGCTTGATAGTGAAAAATCGCCTGTTGGGGGTTTTGCAACCGACTGTAAGCAATGCCTAAATGGTAATGGAGTTCGTACAAAATCTCATAATTTTCTTCACAAGCGGCGATACCTCGTGTCAGCAACTCTATACCTTTGGTGATCTTGCCAGTTTCGACGTATAATCCCCCTAACTTACTGCAAACATAGGAGTCATGAGGATGAGTGGCAAAAAACTCTTCCATTGCCGCTTGTGCTTTAGCATATTTATTATGTGCAGCGATCGCAGTTTTTTGGTATCCGGCGTGCAGAATCGCTACCCCTTCTAAATAACCGATCTGCCAATGGGGTTCTTTATTTAAAATTACAGCTAGGCTATCATCAATTAAAGCATGGTAAGGACGGGAAAAGCGAATATCTGGATGATTGCGAAATAATCTGGAAACCAGAGAATAGGGAGATTGTTCCGCACCCACCTCACGACGGACAAGGTTAATCAAGAGGTATTCTTCGCTGTCGATGACCGATTGAATCTGAGGTACAATTTCTGGTGTCAGCGTTTCATCAGCATCTAATACCAAAATCCAATCACCTGTAACGTATTGTAGCGCCGCATTGCGAGCCGCACTGAAATCATTGCACCATTGAAAGCGATGGACTTTCGCACCATAACTTGTGGCTATTTCCACAGTGCGATCGCTTGAGCCTGTATCTAGAACTACAATTTCATGCACCAGATTTTTGACACTGTTAAGACATTTAGAAAGTATGGCTGCTTCGTTTTTGACAATCATGCACAGGCTCAAATTCATAGTTATGGCAATATAATGATTTCCAAATTTTTACACATCTTGATAAATTTATAGGAAAATAATATGACACATAGCACAGGTGAAAACATGGGTAAAGTAACTACCACAATCACTATTACTAATCAAATTGACCAGACTCTAGCAGAAAGAGGATTTATTCCAGCAGAACAAATACGCTCAATTACTTTACATGATGTTTTAGTAGACACAGGTGCAACAAGGCTGTGTTTACCTAAAAATATTATTTTTGATTTGGGATTGCCTCTGCAAGGAGAAGTAGACGTAAAAATAGCTACAGGAGTACAAAAAGCTCGGATTTTTAAAATGTTAAATCTTTTAGTTGAGGGAAGAGAGGGGACATTTAATTGTATTGAATTGCCAGAAGGTTCAGATGCTTTATTAGGATTAATACCTTTAGAAGATTTAGGATTGGAGCCAGATTTGCAAAATCAAAAATTGCGAATTTTACCAGTGGAAGGAAAAGATACTTATTTAATGGTTTTGTAATGGGTAATGAGACATGTTAATTTGACAGCAAAAAATCCCACCCCTGGAAGGGATGGGATGAGCTTAATGAAATTGAAATTAACAATTATTGATCAATAAAATTGGGAATACCCAAGATAGCAGAAGGGAAATCAGCGCCTAGTGCCTTGATCATGGGATGATGAAAAGACCTGCAGCCGACAAATAAAATATCAGCAGCTTCTAATTCTACAACTTTTTTCAGTTCTGTAGCCACATCCCCAAAGCGTAGATGAGACTGAAAAGAGCCTTGCCATTCTTCAGCCAGACTTCGCGCTTGCCAAATAATTTTATCTGCTTTTTGTAGGGGAGCCAGCAATTTTTCTTGTAAATGTGGTGTAATCGTGGTTAATTTTGGTTGAGTGAGAACTGTTAAGACAGATTTTGATACGTTGCTTGCTGGACAATCTAAAGTAGGCAGATGTTTAGCAGAATTAAAGATTTCTGGATACTCCCTGGTGTAATTTTCTTCAACTACATAAACGGCTTGCACCGTGATTTGTGTGTTGGTAGCTAAACGGGTTTGGTGAGCAATCCAAAATGCCAGATCTAGGGCGGTGTGACTCTTGGGGGAAGCATCATAAGCCACAATTAAATTAACTGAGTTATCTTGTTCAGCCTTTTGAAAAAATGGTTTTTCCGGTTCTGGTAGCAAAACCATTTGTTCAACTAAGTCATTTCGACCTATGGCGCTTTGCAAACGCGCTAACATTGGCTTAATTTTCACAGCTTAAACTTCTCTCCTAAGAAATGAAGTACACATGAGAAGCAGGGTAAACAATTTCGGATTTTGGATTGAATCGTGAACACCCCAATCTCGAATTGCAAATCTCAAATCGGTAAAGGAAACCCCAATCACAGCTAATAGTGCAGCCAAAATTTTTGGGGGTTCCTTCCATTGCCTACGGAGTTAGCTGACGGGCTAAGACTGGAAGGTGTCTCTCATATAGATTAGCCCCAAACATTGGTTCCTCCGTTTCAAATCCAGTTTTGATGAATTGGAATTAGGCTACCCACTCACTCAGTTAACAGTAGTCGCGAAAGAGTTATCAAGGGTATGTTGTGGACGTGGTTGCACCAAAGCCGTCCTGCAATGGATGTGGTGTTTCAAGCCCCACTGCGGAAATTGATAACTGTTCACTGATAACTGTTAAAAAAATAATAGTCTATTTTACTCGTCTTGAGTGAAATATCTGTCCAAAAAATTTAAAGCATGGTTACGGAGTTCAAAATACTCTTTTGAGTTTCGCATCGCTGCGCGATCCCGTGGATGAGGAAATGGTACTTCTAAGATTTCCCCAATCGCTGCGGATGGTCCATTTGTCATTAATACGATGCGATCTGACATATATATTGCTTCATCTACATCGTGAGTAATCATCATGACTGCTTGCCTATGGTTCTCCCAAATATCTAACACCTGACGCTGCAGTTTACCCCGTGTTAGGGCATCTAGCGCCCCAAATGGTTCATCCATCAACAACATTTTTGGGCGAATTGCTAAGGCTCTGGCAATGCCCACACGCTGTTTCATGCCCCCGGAAATTTCATCAGGATATTTATCAGCAGCCGCCGTTAAGTTTACCATTGCCAAGTGTTCATTTACAATGCTAATTTTTTCGGCACGATTAGCATTTTTTAACACTTCATCTACTGCTAATCGGATATTTTCGCGTACTGTTAACCAAGGTAAAAGCGAATAATTTTGAAATACCATCATCCTGTCTGCGCCTGGCTTACGAATTTCTTTACCTTCTAGCCGCACTGAGCCGGAAGTGGCTTTTTCAAATCCGCCAATAATTTTCAACAATGTGGATTTACCACAGCCAGAGTGACCAATTACAGAAATATATTCATCTTCACAAATTGTGAGATTAACATTATTTAAAACAACAAAATTATCTTTATCGGGTGTCGGATAAGACTTGCCCAAATTTTCGACTTCGAGAAATCCAGTGCGGTTCATAGGTTTGTTATTGGTGAGGGACTAGAGATTAGTGACTAATGAGGTATATTTAATTATTAAATTCTCCTGAGTGTCGTCATTTGTGATGAATAAATTAACTCTTGACTTTTGACTCAGCACTCAGTAATTAGCACTGTATTAAGACATAAAAAAGCGCATGGGAGCGTTAGCTCTAATAGCGAAACTATGCAAATAGCCCACAGGATCGCTGGGGTCAAAGCCTTTTTTATCAATGAAGACTTCTGGGGGTTCTACTTTGTAATCTTCCTTGGGCGACTTGATGCCAATTTCGGCGGCAATTTCGCGATAAAGGTCGGTTCGCCAGCCTTTTTCGGCTATTTTATTGGCATTTTTGGGAATTCCTTCGATTTGTCCCCATCGGGCTGCTTGAGTCATTAACCAGATACTTCTGGATCTCCACAAGAATGTCCCGTGTTCTCCTGGTTCTTGGGGAATGTTTGGCGGTACATCATAGAAAATTGTCGTGTCGGCGGCTTGAATGGTGCGGTCTTTGCCATCAAATCCGCCATAGTTAAAGTTACCAAGAATTCCTGGCCCGGTAAACTTAGTTATGGGCGCTCCTGGTTTTTTGGGTTTGGCACCGGTAAAGGAACGATCTGTTAATAATTCGGCAACTTCTTGACGATTTTCGGGTTTGCTGCAATATTGACAAGCTTCGATCATGGCTTTGACCAAAGAACGATAGGTTTTGGGATAATTATTGATGAACGATTCCATCACTCCCAATAATCGATCTGGGTGTCCTAACCAAACTTCTTTACCTTGGGCGAAGGTAAAACCAACACCTTCGTTACCTTTAATTGCTCTGGTGTTCCAAGGTTCTGCTACCATGTATGCTTGCATTGCACCGATTCTCATGTTAGTGACCATTTGCGGGGGTGGTGTAATAATTACCCGAAATTCCTTGAGAGGATCGACGCCGGCAGCTGCAGATATGTAGCGGACAAAGTATTCGTAAATAGCAGAACTCAGTACCACCGCCCAAACTTTACGTTCTGGGGGTTGGCTATCAAAGTAGCCGCGAAAATCTTTGCCAAAGGCTTCTAAAGCACCATCACCATATTGTTGTTGATACTCGTACCACGGACGCAGCCCAAAGTCCCACATAGCTTTGTTCATTGTCATAGCGTTACCGTGGTGATGAATAGTCATAGCTGCACATAAGGGGGCGTGACGTGCGCCTTCAGCCCCAATTCTGGCATTGGTGACAGCACCACATACCACCGGTGAAGCATCCAAACGACCAAAAATCAGACCGTCGCGGGAGGTAGCCCAACTGGCTTCGCGGTTGAGTTTGACGTTTAAACCATATTTGCGGAAGAAGCCTTTTTTCCAGGCGATCGCAAATGGGGCGCAATCATTAACGGGTACATATCCCACGGTGATGTTGGGTTTTTCTAAATCTTGGGATCTGACTACTGGTTTTACGGCTAGGGCTTCTTCTGTTAATCCTTTAGCAGATCTATCTCCGGAAATAGCACAAGAGGATAGAGCGATTCCAGCGGCTGTTGCGCCCATCCCAACAATAAATTCTCTGCGATTTTTGTGATGATTATTCATGATTTCTTTTGGCTTGTGATTAACTACAAGTCTCAATTTTTTTCTGTGCAGATGGGCTAGTATTTCTGACTTTTCACGGTATCTGGAAAACCTCGCTTCCATTCCTCTGTCCTACCTCTCCCTAGCCCTCTCCTAAGAGGAAAGGGAAAAGGAGCAGCTTTTATTATTAGAGAGGCTTTTAATTCTCCCCCAACCCTACAAGGGTTGGGGGCTGGGGGCTTAGGTTTCGCGTTTGTTTTTTCACATAACGTGAAAAGTCAGGCTAGTATTTGAGTTTTGAAAAACTACTACAAATCTTTCAATTAATTTACAGATTTTGGACGATGAGTTACTAATTGTTGAAGTTTGCCGACAGCGTAATCTAAAATTAGTCCAGTTAAGCCAATTACTAATACAGCGAGGAAGACTGAACTTAAGTTTAAACGGCTCCATTCATCCCAAACAAAGAAGCCGATACCAATTCCACCTGTGAGCATTTCTACGGCTACAATTACTAACCAAGCAATTCCTAAACTAATTCGTAAGCCTGTAAAAATATAGGGCAAACTGGCAGGCCAAATAATTTTGGTAATCTGACGCCAATGGGGCATTTCTAGCACCCGTGCCACATCTAGATAATCTTTGGAAACGCTAGAAACTCCTAGGGCAGTATTAATAATTGTCGGCCACAAGGAGGTAATGAAAATCACAAAAATGGCTGAAGGATCTGCTAAGTTGAAAATGGCTAAAGAAATAGGTAGCCAAGCTAGGGGCGATACAGGCTTAAATATTTGAATAATCGGATTTAATGCTAGCATTGCCGGTCTGGACATGCCAATTAAAAATCCTAGGGGAATTGCTACTACAGCACCTAACAAAAAGCCTAGTAATACCCGACGCAGACTGGCTAACAATAACCAACCAATTCCTAAATTACCAGGGCCTCGTTCGTAAAATGGGTTTAAAATGTAGTCTAAATTAGCCACCAACGCTTCTGGCGGGGTAGGCATTAATTCATGATTGGCAAGTGCTATAACCCACCACAAGATGATGATTCCTAAAAAGCCCACCACAGGCCATAAGAATACATCCTTAATAATCACAGGTTTTGTTTTTTTCCAGGCTGCTTGTCCAGCAATCGCCACGATTGCAGCCAAATTAAGTTGAAATACCATTCACAACCTCAACAGATTTAAGTGCAGGTACAAAAATTCGAGCAGTACCAGCCTTGGAAACTGATGAGATTCAGAACATGATGAAAATTCTGTCTCTTCAGTCTCCTCTCAATGCCTACGAAGTTAGCTGACGGGCTAGGGCTGAGAGATGCCCCTCTGAAGAAAGTTCCGAGTTCTGAGTTGTGAGTTGTGAGTTAAATATTAATAACTTCTAACTCTGCACTCTCAATTCCTCACTTTCTACCAGATACGCCCCAAAATACGGTTCCTCCGCTCCAACATTACACACTGTGTGGCGCTGGATTAGGCTGACTTACTCTAGTAGATATTAACACAAATAATATAACATCTTTGCTCAGTAAAAACATCTGTCTTGAGATAATTTTTTTTGACTTCAATACCTAAATTCCCTGATGATACTGGGTTGTCTAACCTCAGACAATCTAGCAATTGGCTCTTAATCAAGTAATCTTATATACATAAAAATTTATTTTAGTCAAGTAATAAAGGTAATTTTTAGCTCGACTAGTTTTAAAATTGCAGAAAAAATTATGATAGATTGTAATCGGGAATTTGTAGTTAAGTATTGCAGTAATCGCATCCCTGTGGGCTAACAATAGACTACGTAGAAGCTAGAAGTATATATCTTCTGATAGATTAAGTAACTGCTGGACTGTGATCATCCAACATCACCCTTGTTAAACTAATTAATATGCTACTTTAATCATCTATCTCTTAGTAGAACTTAAGATAATGGATTTTAGTCAATTGCTGGCTGAAAAAACTAACAATATTCTCAATCAATGGGTGGCAGCAGTTCGCAAAGATCGGCATATTGAAAGTGCTGATGAGCTATCATACACAGGAGTTAAAAATCATCTTCCTGATGTCTTGCGAGCAATGGTAACTGTGCTGTCAAAATCTCAGGATAATGATATTAAGTCGATAGTTACTGCTAGTTGGCAGCATGGTATTCTCCGCGCTGAACAAGGCTTTGATCCAGAAGAAATTGCTCGCGAATATCATTTACTAAGAGAAGTAATATTTGACACATTAGCTCCAGATTTATTGAGGGTAACATCGCAAGAGATCCTGCGTTCTATGCGTTTGATTGACACTGTAATTGATGAAGCGATCGCACGATGTTTTCATAGTTATTTTGAGGAACGCTTGCGGGAAGTGCAGCAGTTGCATTCGTCACTGACACTCCATAATCAGGAACTAAATCGCCTAGTTAACACTAATCAAGAATATCTTTCTCACCTAGCCCACGAATTGAAAACTCCTCTATCTTCAATTATTAGTTACTCAAATCTGTTTTTACACCAACAACGAGATAATCCTGGCATAAACGACGCTTGTGTAAATCTAGACTATATTGAGCGAGTGCTACGTAATGGTAGACACTTACTCCGTTTAATCAATGATCTACTAGAACTTTCTCGGTATGATGCAGGGAAAATCAAACCAGAACCAGTACCCACTGATGTGCGTGCATTAATCAAAAATGTTTGTGAAATGCTGGAGCCTCTGGCGACAGAGAAACATTTACTAATTGTAGTTGATTGCGATCGCGCTCCGCAAGGAGTAATCACAGATCCACTGCAATTACAACAAATTGTTATAAATCTTGTTAGTAATTCAATTCGCTATACAGAGTCAGGAACTGTTCACATTACATGTGAGGTTTTAGACGATAAAAAATGGGAAATTCAAGTCGCTGATACTGGAATTGGTATAGCACCAGAAAACCAAGAGCGCATATTTGATCCCTATTTTCGCGTCAATTCTATTCGTAATGCTTCCGTACATGAAAGCACTGGATTGGGGTTAGCAATAGTTTCACGATTAGTGAAACTATTACAAGGTGAAATTAACCTAGTTTCTCAGGTGGGAGTTGGTTCTATATTTTCTGTCAAGTTTAAGACGCGATTGGAGATTTTAGAGAGTTAATTTCGCGTATATATAGGATTACTATTTGATTTTTGAAATACACGTAGGGTGGGCATTGCCCACCCTACAGATACGGAGACTTTTTCAGAAATCAAACCGGATTCCTATAGGACTACTATTTGATTTTTGAACAAAATTAGGTATCGTAGGGTGCGTTAGCATGAAATCCGTAACGCACCAAATCCTTGATGATGGTGCGTTACTACGTATCTTTTCAAAAATCAAGCCGGATGCCTATAGTAGGGCTTGCTGAATGAAGGTGTAATGCCGTCCAGATAAGGGGTTCAAGCCTTTATCCACCAAACAAGTGCAAGGTTATAACATCTAGAGTCTCAAAACCCTTGCACTTTCGTTAGCGATTGCTGGGTAAATTTGGAAACTGAGCAACAAAACAACCATTTTGTAACCTGTGTGGCTTCTAGATTCGCTTTAGAGACTTATTCAGCAAGCCCTATAGTAGTTATTTTTACAACAACCCTTTTTTTGTTAACTTAGCTAGTGCATCTTCAGCAGCAGCTTTTTCAGCATCTTTTTTGTTCTTTCCCTTACCTTCCCCATACTCTTTTTCAGCCACAAATACTTTAGCGATAAACTCTGGTGCGTGAGACACACCGCCTACTTGGACTGTGACATATTTGGGAGGATTTGGAGTAACATTACGTTGTACCCATTCTTGAAAGCGATTTTTTGAGTCTACATTAGAACGAGAGACAACTATATTTTCTGGTACGGAATCAAATAGCGGTTCCACAATAGCACGGACTGTTTCAATATGGGAATTATTATCTAGATAATAAGCGCCAACGACTGCTTCAAAAGTACTACTGAGTAAATTAGGATTTTGATAGCCTCCGTCTCTAATTGCGCCTTTTCCTAGCCGTATCCTGAAATCTAAACCTACTTCAATTGCAAATTTTGCTAATTGCTTTTCATCTACTAATGCAGAACGCCGTCGGGTTAATTCATCTTCTCCCTTTTCTGGATGACGATGATAGAGATACTCACCACTTAAGTAATTTAGTAAAGCATCACCGAGAAATTCTAGGCGTTCATTGTGTTCGCCTTCTCCTGGATTTTCATGTACATAAGAACGGTGAGTAAGCGCACGGCGCAAAAGTTTTTCATCACGGAATATCAAAAGTTTATGCATTTTTATTTTGTGTTTTGTAATTTTAATGGAATAAACAGGGCGGACAAGATGTCCACCCCACAAGATTTGAGCCTGATATAATTAAGGTGTTATCTAGACGCAATTACTCTTTTTCTCTGCAGGAGGATAGAGACTGTTTCCGCGATAGTTGTTACATGAAAAACAAGAAAGTCGTAGGTTTTCAAAAGAGTTAGAACCGCCATGACTCTTGGGTAAAAGGTGATCAATTGTCAGGTTCTCTTTTGCAAGATTGTGCCGACACCACCAACATTTAGAGCCATATAAAGCGATGAGTTGCTGCTTCTTGTTGCGCTTTTGTTTAGGATTCATTTTTGCCTAATTTTTACTTGGTGAACTAGGCAGCATCAACAAATCACACATCTAGCAGTAGCATAGCTTTATGCAAGGAAATCATACTCAATTAGTACTTCCCTGTGAAAAAGCTCTCTACTGTCGCTTTTGTTTGGTTCAAGTCTCAGCCGTAGAATTCCTGGCTTCCTACAAAGCTTCGCGTCATCCAATCCTCTGAACATTCACTCAAACATCTCATCTTCCACTGAAAGTCTAGTCAATTAGTTGACATGACATCAGGCTGAATTTTCAGCCGAAGGGATGACGTGAAGTTAGGTAGGAAACTAGGAATTCTGCTGCTGAGACAACACCAAAAACCTGCGCTTTAGTAGTGCGGTTATTTTGCTGTCTATAAATATAGACTTGCATAAGCTAAACCTACTTGTCAAGTATCTTCTCCAACATTATTCGAGCCAGCAAAAATTGAAATGATATATTTTTCTTGGTGTCTTAGTGTCTTGGTGGTAAAACAATTGATTTATACGATCATTTGTTGCCACACAATCCTTAGTCTTAGAACTCTAGATAATCAGTATTTACTCTGTTGGCATTTGTAAAAAAGAAAGCCAAGATATATGTGTAACATGTATTACACTAAAATATTGAGGATTAACTAGATAAATGTGAGAAAAAAATCAATAATTAACCATAAGCAACCAAAGCAAATGATTTGCTAACTTCGCATCAGAAGCAGGCAAACTTAGGAAAAGTTTACAGCATTTCTAGCAGTTACATACCTGACGGCAAGTCGTTGGGAAAATAGACGTGCCAAAATGTTTCCTTTGGCTATGCCTTTAAATGAGCATTTGTGAGAATGAATCGAAAAAAATTGCTCTGTACTAAGTATTTTAAATCAGTAAATTAAATTAAGGAGAAGGGTGTCGGTGAAGCACGTTGTTGTTGACAACTCCATGATTAATTCAGCATTTTCTCAACAAACATTAAACAATTTTTTTAATTTCATCTTTAGACAGAAACTTCTAACATTTGGCTTTATTCTAACAGCAGTATTGTGTAATTATCAACAAGCGATCGCCCAAACTCTCAATCCCAGATCTTTACCAAATGATCGCTTAGAAGATATTCCACTGAGAACCTTACCTTCGGATGTGCTACCCCAGCCATCAAATCAGGAACCATTGCTTCCGTCTGTACCACTACCAGATCAGCCAACTCTACCAGAAGATAATCCTAATGCCAAATTTCGGGTTGATCGCATTGAAGTTGTTGGTAGTACAGTGTTCAAACCAGAACAGTTTGCTGTGATTACGGCTCCTTTTGTCGGCAGGGAAGTTTCGTTTGCAGAGTTGTTACAAGTCAAAGATGCCATCACAAAGCTTTACACTGATAAGGGTTATGTCACCACAGGGGCATTGATTACACCGCAGACATTAGACGCCGGAGTCATCAAAATTCAGGTGCTTGAGGGTAGTTTGCAAGAAATAAAAATCGTCGGTAATCAACGATTAAACAGTGAATATATTCGCTCGCGCATCCTACTTGGTGCCGGAAAACCTCTGAATGTACCGCTGTTACTAGAAAAGCTGCAACTACTCCGCCTCGATCCGCGCATTCAAAATCTATCAGCCGAGTTGCAGACTGGTGTCCGTCCGGCAACCAATGTGTTAAGAGTAGAGATTAAAGAAGCCAATACATTCACACTTACCACAACCCTGGATAATGGGCGATCGCCAAGTGTGGGTAGTTTTCGCCGGGGAGTAAATCTGCAAGAAGCCAATTTACTCGGCTGGGGTGATACCCTGAGTGTGGGTTATAGCAATACCGATGGCAGTAATACAATTAATCTCAATTACACATTGCCGATTAATGCTCACAATGGTACTGTATCGTTTGGTTTTAACCAAGGGTGGAACCACGTAATTGAACAACCATTTAGCGTCCTGGACATTCAATCAAATACCAAGTCTTACGAACTGGGCTATCGGCAACCATTACTACAAACACCCACCGAGGATTTAGCGGTGGGGTTGTCGTTCTCGCACCAAGAAAGCCAAACTGCCTTGGGCATTGATAATATTGGTGGGTTTCCTTTATCACCAGGTGCAGATGCCCAAGGAAGAACGAATATTTCTGCCCTACGCTTTTTTCAAGAATATACCCAACGTAGCAATCAGCACGTGTTTGCCATGCGATCGCAATTTAGCCTTGGGGTAGATTGGTTCGGTGCCAACGTTAGTGATAATGCTCCAGATAGTCGCTTTTTTGCTTGGCGAGGACAGGCGCAGTGGGTGCGACAGTTGGCACCAGACACCCTATTTTTAGCTAAGGGCGATTTACAATTAGCAGCAGATTCTTTAGTACCATTGGAACAATTTGGTTTGGGTGGACAGCTAAGTGTGCGGGGCTATCGCCAAGACACATTACTGACAGATAATGGCATGTTGTTTTCAGCAGAATTTCGGTTGCCGATTGTTCGTGCCCCCAAGTTGGGAGGAGTGTTACAACTGACACCCTTCTTTGACATTGGCAAAGGCTGGAATACCAACGGTGAAAATCCATCGTCGAGTACGTTAATTGGTACTGGTTTAGGGCTGCTATGGAAACAAGACAATAACTTCTCAGCCCGCTTAGATTGGGGTATTCCGCTGACATCAACTACAGGTGAAAAGCGTAGTCTCCAGGAAAATGGTTTGTATTTCTCGGTGCAATATTCGCCGTTTTAGGGACTGACAAATAAAAAAATACTCAATTATTTATTGTGGGGTGGGCGTCTCGCCCGCCTTTGTCTACGGGCGGGCAAGATGCCCACCCCACAAGATGGGATAATTTATTTGTTGGAAATCCCTTAGGTGGTCATCATAATTCTTAATTCACGCGATGTGCGACTTATTCTTAAAACCCCACTTCCATTCCTCTCCCCGTTGGCGTTAACCTGCCGTTAGGCAAGCACAGAGAGGCTTTTAATCTTGCTCCTCAACCCTTGTAGGGAAGGAGTTGGGGGTTAGGTTTGAGAGAAAGTTGCACACCGCGTTAATTCGTAATTACGAATTATTCAATATTCCCGCTAAAATACTTACCAATGTGGTGATTTCTTCTGGTACTCGATACAACTTCAAATCTTCAGTAATTTGCTGACTTTGACGATGATAAATACCAAAGCGCCAATCTTCCCCCGTAGTTACTGCTCCATATAAAATAGGTGTTTCGGATCGCGTCCATTGATCTAAAGCAATTAATTCAACTGCCAGCTGAGTAAATCCCCGACTTAAATCAGCTTGCTTGGCTTCTATTACTAGTAGTTCCTTACCTTGACTAATGTAATAATCTAAACGACCTTGCAATCGCGCATTAACATGAATTGGATACTCAATATTTAACTGAGTTTGAGTAATTTCACATATTTCTAGGAGAATGGGAGCAATAATTGCTTGTTTCCGAGCATCCTGACTCAGTAATTTTACTTGTGCAAAGTTGCGATTAATAATACTAATAAGGGGTGCGATCGCATCCTCTGGAATTTCCACAGTCGGTAATTGCAATCTTTCCCGATTGTAGCTACATCCAAGTTCAGCCAGGATATCTTCCGGCGAGAAAGACAACTCAAAATATTTGCTAAAGGTATAGGTTTGGTTAGGCTGAAGAATCTGGGGACGATTCATGATGAGTTTTAACCGCTATTGCTCATTTATACTATCGCAGCCAAAAATAAAGCGATCGCCCTAATTTTGCCTTCAGACAATTTGTAGTGGGAGCATCTTGCTCCCTAATTTCCAGGAAGCGGGCTAGAGAGCCATCACTACAAAAAAATAAATTTACACATTTGGGATGCTCCCGATTTGAATGTTCTAAATCATACTTTTGAGGGAAAACTAATACCATCAGAATTGGGAATTTTATCTCATGAGAACTATTGCATTTCTATATGCGATACTCCCTTCAGGAGTGGCTACCGCCATCGCTACAGGACTGTTAACTACTGGAATCGTTCTACCAGTTGTCGCTCAAGTGACATCCGATGGGACTACCAACACTCTTGTCAATCCCAGTGGGAATAATTTTAATATTCTTAACGGGATTGAAAAAGGTAATAATTTATTTCATAGTTTCAGTAATTTCTCTGTGCCTACGGGTGGTTCAGCGACTTTTGATTTAATTAACACGCCAAATATTACAACTATATTTAGTCGGGTTACTGGTGGAAATGTTTCCAATATTGATGGATTGATTAGCACAGTTAATAGTAGTAATCCGGTGAGTCTGTTTTTAATGAATCCGGCGGGGATTGTGTTTGGTCAAAATGCCAAATTGAATATTGGCGGGTCATTTATCGGCACGACGGCGAATAGTATTAAGTTTGCTGACGGTATAGAATTTTCTGCTCAATCTCCCCAGAGCAACCCCCTACTCACGATGAGTGTACCAATCGGCTTGCAAATGGGGTCAAATCCGGGGGCAATATCCGTACAAGGAACGGGGCATAGTTTGGCTCAACCTTCATTTTATTCCGCCATTCTTCAACCGACTCCCCCAACTGGCTTAGGTGTTAGCCCTGGGAATACTCTAGCACTGATTGGTGGCGCGATCGCCCTCGACGGTGGTGTATTACTTGCACCATCAGGACACATTGAACTAGGCAGCCTCAGTAGCGGCAGCGTTGGTATCAACACGGGATTGCCTCAGTGGAATTTCGACTATGGTAAAGTTCAGCAATTTACCGATATCCGCCTCTCACAACAAGCTCTAGTTGATGGCAGTGGTACTCCTGCCGGATCTCTGCATTTGCAAGGTAGAAATATCAGTTTATTAGACGGTTCTGTCGTCCGCTTACAAAATTTGGGCGGGACAGCATTGGGTGATTTAGTGATCAATGCCAGCGGTTTGTTAGAGATGCGGCAAGTGGGAACCTACGGTTTTCAGAATAACTTAATCAGTGCTGAGAACCTGGGAACTGGCGCTGGCAGCAATCTGATAGTTTCTGCCCAAGAGTTACAAATCCAAGATGGTGGCGTGATTACCACAAAAACCTTTAGTGCCGGATCTGGTGGCAATATGACCATTAAAGTTCAAGATGCCATTGATTTGGATGGTTGGTCGGCGATTCGATCCCACCGTTGTCACTGCAATTGGCGCAGCCACTCTGGGGGCTGGAGCGGGGGGGAATCTCACAATTGCGAGTAATCAATTGAAGATCACAAATGGAGCCAGTATTTTAAACCTGACATCCGGAACCGGATTAGGCGGCAATATGACCATTAATGTGGCGGGAAACGTTGAAATGGTCGGGGAAAGTCCGATTATTTTTAGAGCCAGTGAAATTGTGAACACTGTCCTGAGTCAAGGAAATGGCGGAAACTTGACCGTGACAGCGCAGCAGGTGACTATCCGTGATGGGGCGGGCATTGCCACATCCACATTGTCGTCTGGTAATGGGGGGAATTTGACGATCGCCGCTTCAGACAACATTGAAGTTAACGGAATTGGATTTGCTTCTGGTGTACCGAGTCAGATTGGCGCAAGAGCTGACTTGTTACCTGAAGTTTTGCGCCAAGCCTATGGTTTACCAGCCTTCCCCACGGGCAATTCTGGGACTTTGGTGCTGGATACCCCACAGTTACAGGTGAGCGATCGCGCCATTGTGGCAGTTGATAATCAAGGAGAAGGGAATGCCGGTAATCTGCAAATTAATGCTGATCAAGTAACGCTCAATAATCAAGGTGTGATTACAGCTGCAACTAAATCTGGCGAGGGTGGCAACATTAACCTGAATGTGCAAGAGTTACTCTCCCTGCAACATAATAGCGCTATCACCAGCACCGCCAACGGAACTGGCAATGGCGGCAATATCACCATCAATTCCCCGGTGATTATCGGCTTAGAAAACAGCGACATTGTTGCCAATGCTTTCCAAGGAAATGGTGGCAATATTGAAATCACGACTCAGGGAATTATTGGCTTACAATATAGTGCCCAACTCACCCCAAATAGTGACATCACCGCCAGTTCTCAATTTGGGGTGAATGGTAAGGTAGACATCAATAATTTTGGAGTTGATCTGAGTTCTGGTTTAGTCGAATTACCCGTAAACTTAACAGACTCATCACAACAAATTGCTACTGGTTGTTCTCATAATACTGCTAGTAGTTTTATCGCCACAGGGCGGGGTGGAATAGCACAAAATCCCAGTCAACAATTAATCAGCCTACGCCCTTGGTCTGATGTCCGCGAAATCTCAGCCTACCGCCATACTGGCGCAGTGACAGCCCAAATCCCCGAATCTGGTGAGGTGCTTGTCCAAGCCACTGGTTGGCGACGTAATGCTGACGGTAAAATCGAGATATTTGCAGATCAATCTCCTGCGATTGTGCAACCAGCATTAACCTGTGCTGCTGTTCCCAAAAGTTAATGATGTTATCAACAACGTCATTCAGGGAACTATAACTACAAATCAGGTTAAGGAAGTTTGTAGTGATGAGAGTTATACCATTTCTATTGATATTAACAAGTGGCTTATTCACTTCGGGAATGCTGTTACCAGCAACGGCTCAAGTGATATCTGATGGTACTACTAACACCATTATTAACCAAAGCGGTAATAATTTCACTATTCTTAATGGAATCAATAAAGGTAATAATTTATTTCACAGCTTCAGTAATTTCTCTGTGCCTACGGGTGATTCAGCGACTTTTGATTTAATTAACACACCAAATATTACAACTATATTTAGTCGGGTTACTGGTGGAAATGTTTCTAATATTGATGGATTAATTCAAACTCTTCACGGTAATAATCCCGTAAGCTTGTTTTTAATGAATCCTGCGGGAATTGTGTTTGGGCAAAATGCCGTGTTGAATATTGGCGGCTCCTTTGTAGGAACGACGGCGAATAGTATTAAGTTTACCGATGGGACGGAATTTAGTGCAGTAAATCCAACAGCAAAGCCGTTGCTGACAATGAGTGTGCCGATTGGCTTGCAGATGGGTAGTAATCCGGGGACAATTACCGTACAAGGTAGCGGTCACCAACAACTGATTAAAAACGTGAATCTTTTCAACCCCTCTACCCGCAGTGATACGGGTGGGTTACGGGTATCGGCAGGAAACACCCTGGCGTTAGTGGGGGGTGACGTGACCCTCACAGGGGGAACTCTGACCGCACCAGGCGGACGGATTGAGTTAGGCGGTGTGGAAAATGGGCTTGTTACCCTAAACCCAACAGCTCAAGGATTTACCCTGGATTATAGCGGCATCTCTAGTTTCCGAAACCTGCTATTGACTCAAGAAGCCTTGGTAGATGCCAGTGGCACCCCCGCAGGCTCAGTGCAACTTCAGGGACGCCAAATTACCCTGCAAGATGGGTCTATTGTCTGGTTGCAAAACCGAGGCACAACCCAGGGGGGCAATATTGATGTCCAGGCGACAGAAAGTTTGGAAATCAATGGATTCACACCCAATAGCAGCAATCCGAACAATACATTTTCTCAGATATTGATGGAGACAACTGGATCGGGGACAGGTGGTGATATCAGGGTAACCACGCAGCAGTTGCGCGTTTTAAATGGTGGATTGATCTCAAATACGAACTTCGGCGTTACCCCAGGGGGCAACGTCCAAGTCAATGCCACAGAGTCGATCCTAGTCGATGGTAACTTTAACGATAACAACGTCAGTCAAATTACGGCATCGGCATTGAGTCAGGGGCAGGGAGGAAATATTATCCTCTCAACGCCACAACTCTCCATCCTCAACGGTGGGATAGTGGCTGCGCCTACAGTCGGTCGCGGCAATGGGGGAGATGTCACAATTCAAGCAGACAGCATCGTCGTGGATGGTGCGACTCAAAGTCGGCAGGCAAACAGTGGACTCTCTACGTCGAGTTTAGCAACGGGCAATGCGGGCAACCTCACCCTCAACACCCGTACCTTAACGGTCAGCAATAGTGGGGTAGTCAGTTCAATTATTTTTGGCACTGGGAATACAGGACGCGTCACGGTGAATGCCACAGAATCCGTTGCGGTGGTGGGAGGACTCGCAGGTGCCGCCAATCCCAGCCAGATCCGTTCCTCCGTGTCCATCCCAACTCCCTTATTTCGGCAGCTTTTCCAGTTGCCTGCCCTGCCCACTGGGGATTCCGGGGATGTCACAATCAATACCCCCAGCCTGACAGTGGCTGACCAAGCCAGAATCAGTGTCAGAAATGAAGGGATCGGCGATGGCGGAACTCTGAAGGTAAACGCCGGTTCCGTCCAGCTGGTCGAATGGTGCGACCTTGACTGCCGCCACCAACCTGGGGGCAGGAGGAAATATTAACGTGTCCTCAGATGTTCTGGTGCTGCGGCAGGGTAGCACCGTTACCACCAATGCTGCGGGGACATCTGGCAATGGGGGAGACATTAACATCAACTCTGCAATCATTTTGGGATTAGGAAATAGCGACATCATTGCCAACGCGGTTAAAGGTAACGGGGGCAATATTGACATCACCACTCAAGGCATTTTTGGTCTAGCGTATCGCAATACCCTCACCCCCAGAACCGACCTCACGAATGACATCACTGCCAGTTCTCAGTTCAATGTTAACGGTACTGTGCAAATTAACAATATCGGCGTTGATCCAAATTCTGGTTTAATAGAATTACCAGCAAATGTCACCGACCCATCCCAACAAATTGCCAGTGGCTGTTCTGCAAATCAAGGTAGTAGTTTTGTGGCAACCGGACGTGGTGGAATACCACAAAATCCTACGCAGTTTGTGATGACCAATAGCACTTGGTCTGATGTCCGCGAAATCTCAGCCTACCGCCATACTGGCGCAGTAACAGCCCAAATCCCCGAATCTGGTGAGGTGCTTGTCCAAGCTACAGGTTGGCGACGTAATGCTGACGGTAAAATCGAGATATTTGCAGATAAATCTCCAACTCAGGTGCAACAACCATTAACCTGCGCTGCGATTCCCAAAAGTTAATGATGTTATCAACAACGTCATTCAGGGAACTATAACTACAAATCAGGTTAAGGAAGTTTGTAGTGATGAGAGTTGTACCATTTCTATTGATATTAACAAGTGGCTTATTCACTTCGGGAATGCTGTTACCAGCAACCGCTCAAGTGACATCTGATGGTACAACTAACACCATTGTCAACCAAAGCGGTAATAATTTCACTATTCTTAACGGTATAAATCAAGGTAATAATTTATTTCACAGTTTCAGTAATTTCTCTGTGCCTACAGGTGGTTCAGCAACTTTTGATTTAACCAACACGCCAAATATTACAACTATATTTAGTCGGGTTACAGGTGGAAATATTTCCAATATTGATGGGTTAATTCGCACGCTTAATAGTAATAACCCGGTAAGCTTGTTTTTGATGAATCCCAACGGGATTATGTTTGGGCAAAATGCCAGTTTGAATATTGGCGGCTCGTTTGTGGGGACAACAGCCAATAGTATTAAGTTTGCCGATGGCACAGAATTTAGTGCAGTAAATGCGAGTAGTCCACCATTATTAACCATCAGTGTGCCAATTGGCTTACAGATGGGTATCAATGCCGGAGATATTCGTGTAGAAGGTACAGGCAATTCAATCACTCGTATTGGGCCTTCTTTACTAAGATCGAGGAACCTACACAAAAGGATTATCGGTTACTCCCAGCCATACGCTATCACTCATTGGTCGCAATGTAAATTTAGTCGGTGGGCTGTTATTTGCAGAGTCAGGTAAGGTGGAACTCGGTGCGCTCTCCAATGGGGTATGGAGTTTTGGATCAAGTCAAGCGTCATCTACCGTGATATCAACACCTAGTACGGAATTTGGTACTCTCCAATTGAATAGTGGAGCAATGATCGATGTGAGTGGATCACCCGCAGGCTCAGTTAATCTGCAAGGTGGACAAATTCGCTTACTTGAGGGTGCAACCGTCATTAGTCAAAATCTAGGAACACTACCGAGTGGCAGTATTCAGGTAAATGCACGCGATCGCTTGGAACTCAGTGGATTCAATGCCACCGTTTCTAGTCGAATTGTCACCCAACCTCTTAGTTCTGGTTCAGGTAGCAATATTAGTATCTTTGCTCCGCAAATTCAATTAGATGATGGTGGTACGATTCTCGCCCAAACTTTTGGCTCTGGCAGCAGTGGTACAATTACCATTCAAGCACCCGATTTCATAGAATTAAATAACTTTTCCGCAGCCAATCCTTATGATTTGAGTGCTATTGCCACAACAACATTCAATACAGGGGCAACTGGAAACTTAACTGTTTTTACGGGTAGACTTCAACTCCGGGGGGGAGCGCAAATTACATCTCCTACTGCAGGAAGTGGCAATGGAGGAATTTTGAGTGTTACTGCTACTGATTCCATTGATATTGCTGGGAGTTCTTCCTTGTCCAACAGCGCTTTAGTGGCTAACTCCTTTGGTAGTGGTAATGCAGGTAGCATCATCGTCAATACATCAATATTGAAACTTAGTGATTTGGGCGGAATAGAATCCATTGGGTATTCATCGGGAAATGCAGGCAATATTCTAATTAATGCGGCAAAACGAGTCGAAATTAGCAGTATTGATCAGAATATTGCCTCCTTCAGCGGTGTTAATTCGTCGATTTTGCCAGCAGAGCCAAATTTGCGAGTCATATTAGGACTACCGGATATCCCAACTGGCAATTCTGGTAATATTAGAATCAATACACCTGAATTGGTAGTTAATCAGTTAGGAAGGGTAACGGTTGAAAATCGTGGTTTAGGAAATTCCGGTTCTATTGAAATTCAGGCAAATTCCGTTGAACTGAATGGGCAAGGAAGCATTAATGCTTTTACAAATTCAGGGAATGGCGGCAATATTACTCTACAGACACAATACCAACTGTTACTTAGACACGGTAGTTTCATTACCACAAACGCAGCAGGGACGGGAAACGGAGGTAACATTACCATCAATTCTCCTATCATCGTCGGATTAGAAAACAGCGATATCATTGCCAACGCGGTTAAAGGTAATGGGGGCAATATTGACATCACCACCCAAGGCATCATCGGACTCCAATACCGCAATACCCTCACCCCCAGAACCGATCCCACTAATGACATCACCGCCAGTTCCCAATTCAATGTTAACGGTACTGTGCAAATTAATAATATCGGCGTTGATCCCAACTCTGGTTTAGTGGAATTACCAGAGAATGTTACAGACCACTCGCAGCAAATAGCTAGTGGCTGTTCTGCAAACCAAGGTAGTAGTTTTGTGGCAACCGGACGTGGTGGAATCCCGCAAAATCCCAATCAACAATTGACGAGCCTACGCCCTTGGTCTGACACCCGCGATATCTCTGCATACCGCAATACTGGGGCAGTGACAGCACTAATCCCCGAATCTGGTGAGGTTCTCGTCCAAGCCACTGGTTGGCGACGTAATGCTGACGGTAAAATCGAGATATTTGCAGATAAATCTCCGACTCAACAGCAACCAGCATTAACCTGTGCAGGTATTTCCAGATAACATAATACTGTATTCAATGAGAAATCCCCTAAACAAAGTGATAGCTCTATGACTTACAGCGAGTTTAGTCTAGCTAAAGCCAAACAAGCTTTTGGCTTAACTACGTTAGAAAAACGCGATATTTTCGCTGCAGTTGCCGAATTAACTGCCAGTAATTTACTCACAGAGACACTCAATTATAACCTAGCGATCGCCTTGGGCAGTAACAGTGAAAAAGCCCGTTCTGAATTAATCATTGCGCCAATTTTAGTTGATTTACGCCGACAATTAAAGGAGCGCATTAGTTTATTTTCTGGGGTAGATTTTACTGTTGACGAAACCAAATGATTCAACGGTATTTGTGATTTTATTATTACTAAATCTCCAGAAATTTTAATGGTAACAGCACCAGTAATTATAGTCGTAGAAGCTAAAAAAGAGAATATTAATGCGGGTTTTGGTCAATGTGCAGCAGAAATGGTTGCAGCCCAAATTTTTAATCAGCAAGCGGCAATAGAAATTACCACAATTTACGGAGCAGTGACAACAGGTAGTATTTGGCAATTCCTTAAATTAGAAGGACAAATATTAACGATTGATTTGAGTGAGTATTATCTCAAAGATGTGAATAAAATTCTCGGTATTTTAGCTAGTACCGTGCGGCGTAAATACGCCTACCATTTCTCAAGACTGCAAATGATGATTGTTTCAAGGTTCATAATGGTGGGTTTATTTCCGCCATGCTGTACTAGTGGCATTTTTATAGAAACACAAGCAACTGATATTTAAACCGCGTAGCGTGTCCGCAGGACAAACATCTTGCTCGCGCGGGCAAGATGCCCGCACTACAAATATTAAATTGTTCAACTTATTTTTACACGACTCCTAAGTAGAACGGCGTGAATAATTCAAGGTTTGTAGTGGGGACTTTAGTCCTCTCTTAAGGGCTTGAGCCGCTTACTAAAAGCCAATTAAATTAAATTTAACATTACTCATCTGAATGTGTTGCGCTATAATTAAGTGGGCGTGAATAATTAAAGGTTTCTAGCGCTGACTATGAGCCAATAGCACAGGTTAATACTGGTTGCACCACAGTAGGAGATTTATCTGCAAACAACTCAATTTTGCCATCAGCCCGACGATGCCAACCTGTGGCTTGCACAAGCACCTCTTCTGGTGCTGGTATTTGTGCCGTAACTGAGCCAGTTTTACGGTATGCAGACAAATCTCGGACATCAGCCCAAGGGCTTAGGCTCCTTACTTGTTGATTGGGATTTTGTGGTATTCCACCCCGCCCTGTAGCGATAAAACTACTGCCAGTATTATGAGAACAGCCAGTAGCTATTTGTTGTGATGGATCAGTGACACTTGCTGGCAATTGGATTAAACCAGAATTAGGATCAACGCCAAAATTATGAATATCAACTGTACCGTTCACACCAAATTGAGAACTGGCGGTGATATCACTTTCTCTTGTGAGTTGGTTGCTATATTTGAGTCCAAATATGCCTTGGGTTGTGATGTTGATGTTACCGCCATTACCTTGGAATGCGTTGGCGACGATATCGCTATTTTCTAATCCCACAATGATGGGGGAATTGATGGTGATGTTGCCACCATTGCCTGTGCCGCCAGCTGTGGCGATAATATTGCTACCGTCACGTAAGATTAAGGTATTAGATTGTAGATTAATTCCACCCCCTGTTCCTGAGTTCGTGGTGGCGGAAATTGTGCCAGAGCGATCGAGGTCAATAGTATCCGCATTGATGTAGAGGTTGCCGGCATTCCCAAGCCCTTGGTTGGCGATCCGCACCACCCCCCCATCGGTAATCTGCAAGCTTGGGGTATTAATGATCAAGTCGCCTGAATTGCCCGTGGGCAGAGATAGTCCGAACGCTTGCCGAAAGGCTAAAGGGAGTAACGTCGCACTGGCACCAATCTGGCTCGGCTTACCCGAAGCGGCACTCATGCCAGTTACGCTAATTTGCTCTGAGGCATTAATCCGCAGGATTCCAGCATTACCCTGACCCAGTGTAGTAGCTCCAACACCTGCGCCATCTCGCACACTCAGTCTGGGTGTATTGACGGTGACGTTCCCGGCATTCCCCCGGTTAACGCTGATAGCCCCGATAAAAGTGGCACTGAAACTTATGGGAGTTTCTCCACTCAAGTCAATGAACTCAGAGGCATTGACAGTCACGTTTCCTGTTGCTCCAGTACCCTGACTGCTACCTGTAATCGAACCGCCCTCTTGCAATCTCAATTGCCGCTGTCGTGACTTGAACATCACCTGCCCTGTCCAACCCCATAGGTTTCTGAAATGATCTCGCTGCGAGTCGTCGCTGGACTCAAAGATGAAAACCCAACGATCTGAATCGAATCTGCCGCGACGGAGATATTTCCTGCTGTTCCAGAACCCAAGGTACGGGTATTAAATTTTGCGCCATCTTGGAGTAGCACTTGTGGTGCAGTAATTACCAGATTGCCACTAGCCCCCGTGGTGGCATTAGTGAACATCAGGCTTTGAGCAAATCCATATGTGCCAACCCCCTGCATGGACAAAGACTCACTAGCATTGACCGTAATATCCCCAGAAATTTGATTTCCCTGGTTAGTTAACAAAACCACAGAACCATCATTCACGCTAATATTTCTGCCTTGGAGGTGAATCGAACCGCCTGGTGTACCACTGGCATCGGCAAGGGCTTGATGCGAAAACTGGATATCGCCGTACTTTTGGAGACTGCTGTAGTCAAAATTGTAGCCAGGGGATACTGTATTGATGTTAACGGTTCCGGCTTTAGCGCTACCGAGTTCTAGATGACCTGAAGGGGCAGTCAGAATGCCACCATCTAAGGCAATATCTCCCCCGATGAGTGCTAGGGTTTTACCGGGAGCAACTTGCAAGCCACTGGGAGTTGCTCCCATTTGAAGCAGAGCATACCCGTAAATCAAGCGGTGTCCGGTATTTTGGACAGTAATTGTTCCTGGCGTTTGCCCCATCTGCAGTCCAATGGGCACACTCATGGTCAATAATGGTGGTGTGGCTGTATTTACTGCACTAAATTCTGTCCCATCGCTAAACTTAATACTATTCGCCGTTGTGCCTACAAACGAACCACCAATATTCAACACGGCATCTTTACCAAACACAATTCCTGCCGGATTCATTAAGAACAAATTGACAGGATTATTACCCTTGACAGTTTGAATTAACCCATCAATATTAGAAACATTACCACCTGTAACTCGACTAAATATGGTTGTAATATTTGGCGTGTTGGTTAAATCAAAAGTTGCTGAACCACCTGTAGGTACAGAAAAATTACCGAAACTGTGAAATAAATTATTACCTTTATTTATCCCGTTAAGAATATTAAAATTATTACCACTTTGGTTGACAATGGTGTTAGTAGTACCATCAGATGTCACTTGAGCAGAAGCCGATAGGAGCATTCCACTTGTGAAAATTCCATTGAGTAAACCCAAGCAAATATAAATTGCTTTCATTTCCCCGATTCCATTAATATTGGATGATTTAGTTTTCCCAAAATCACACTGCGCTTAACATGATTAATGTTGAGGAACTGCAGCACAAGTTAATGGCTGTTGCACCACAGTAGGAGATTTATCTGCAAATAACTCAATTTTGCCATCAGCCCGACGATGCCAACCTGTAGCTTGCACAAGCACCTCTTCTGGTGCTGGTATTTGTGCTATGACTGAGCCAGTTTTACGGTATGCAGACAAATCTCGGACATCAGCCCAAGGGCTTAGGCTCCTTACTTGTTGATTGGGATTTTGTGGTATTCCACCACGTCCGGTTGCCACAAAACTACTGTCAGTATTATTAGAACAACCTGTAGCTATTTGCCGCGATGGATCGGTGACATTTGCTGGCAATTCGATTAAACCAGAATTAGGATCAACGCCAAAATTATGAATATCAACTGTACCGTTCACACCAAATTTGGAACTAGCAGTAATGTTACTTTCAGAAGTGAGTTGGTTGCTGTATTGGAATCCAAATATGCCGAGTGTGGTAATGTTGATATTACCGCCATTACCTTCAAAGGCATTGGCAATGATATCGCTATTTTCTAACCCCAAAATCACAGGAGCATTGATAGTGATGTTACCACCATTGCCACTGCCGTCTGCAGTTGCAGTAATTGTACTACCATGACGGAGCAAGAGGAGGTTGGCAACATCTAAATTGATATCGCCACCTTGTCCAGAGGCGGTGGTTGCCTGAATCCGTCCGTTATCCAAAGAAACTTGATCGGCTTGAATACTTAACTGTCCAGCATTACCCGTGCCAGAGTTGGCAACGTTAACGTAAGCATTATCGCGCACTGTGAGACTGTTTGTGGTGATACTTAACTTACCTGCATTACCCGTAGGAGCATCCGGTAAACCATAAAATTGCCTAGTAATCTCATTTCCAATGGGTGCGCTGGCGGCGATCGCAGAAGGCAATATATTCTGCCCTTCTATTAAAATATCATTTGCTTGGATAGTTATCGCCCCTCCATTACCTGTGGCGTTGGTCGTTGTGTTAACTGATGCACCATCTTGGATGAGCAAGTGATTGGTTTTAATTGTCATCTCCCCAGCTGCTCCATTGCCCAATGTGCTGCTTCCCACAGCAGTCGGAGCTTTTGTGAACTGATTGATCCCAGTGATCCTGAGGCTATCTGCCACATTCAGGGTGAGGTTGCCCGCATTTCCTAAATTATTAGACTGTTTGGGGTCGCCAAATATGCCCAACACTGGCAGAGTAGTTGTAGCCAAGACGGCTCCTGCTTGTAGTGTCAAATCTGGCGTAGTTACAAACACATTGCCCCCGTTACCAGAGCCTGTAGTAAAGCTACCGATACCGCTAGTGACGGTTGGTGAAATTGGATATGCACCCACCATGTCTATGGCTTGCCGTGCTACTACTGTTATATCGCCTGTATTGCCAACACCTGTCCCAGGTATTCCCGCGATCCGAATAGAACCGACGAAAATTTCTCCTCCATCTAAAAGGTGCAATGTGCCTGTGGAGAGATCGATATTGCCGCCATTGCCAACACCTGATGTGTAAGCATTAATTCCACTAGCAGTTAAACTAATTGGACTAGCTGCGATCGCGGAAATATCTTCTGCCACATTCACGGAGATATCGCCACCGCGCCCAGTAGCCCCAGGAAAGACGCCTGTTGAAATTAGACCACTTTCCTCAAGAGTTATGTTTCCAGCTACTACAGTGACATTTCCCCCGGCTCCTGATGCATAAGTTTCACTGCTAATGCGGCTACTGCTACTCCCAGTTGGTGCTAAGGGAGAATTGAGAGTAACAGTACCACTAGCGGTAATAGTATCGGCTCGTACTTCAACATTACCCGCTGCTCCTGCACCCAGACTCAAGGTTTCAATCGCTGCGCCATCTTTCAAAGTCAAATCCCCTGCCTGAATATTCACCGCTCCCCCGTTCCCCGTTGCTCCTGGTGCTACCTGATTGACAATCCAGGCGCTGGGAGCTTGAGCATTAGGATTTACTCCACCTAGACTGAGCGTTCCTTGGGCATTCACCATAATATTACCCCCCTGTCCAGCACCGGCAGTGGCTGCAGCAATTTGCGATTGATTCAAGGTAATATTCCTGCCCACTACTTGAATACCCCCAAACGGATTACCCACAGGATAGGGGTTCCACAGGGATGAACTCTGTGTAAAGTTAATATCTCGAAAATCTGTCACTTGTGCATAACCTAACTGCCATCCTGCAGGTGTGGGTGTCAGACTCACCGTCCCACTACCCACTGCACCAATTTCAATTCGATCCACCGGGGCAGTAATTACACCACCTGTAAATGTAATATCTCCGCCAACTAAGGCGAAAGTCTTGAGGGGACTGGCGACTATTCCCAAGTTATTTGTCGGTACAATGCCATCATTGCCTTTGCCCTGCACCTGAATCTGTCCTGCAGAACTACCCAGTTGCAAACCAATGGGTACACTCATCGTTAATAATGGTGGTGTCGCTGTATTGACTGCACTAAATTCGCTACCATCGGCAAACTTAATACTATTCGCCGTTGTGCCTACAAACGAACCGCCAATATTCAACACGGCATTTTGACCAAATATAATCCCGGCAGGATTCATTAAGAACAAATTTACAGGATTATTACCATTGACAGTTTGAATTAACCCATCAATATTGGAAACATTTCCACCAGTAACCCTGCTAAATATAGTTGTAATATTTGCCGTATTACTTAAATCAAAGCTAGCGGAACCACCCGTCGGTACTGAAAAATTACTGAAGCTATGAAATAAATTATTACCTTTTTGTATGCCGTTAAGAATATTAAAATTATTACCACTTTGGTTGACAATGGTGTTAGTTGTACCATCAGATGTTACTTGAGCAGCAGCTGGTAGGAGCATTCCACCTGTGAAAATTCCATTGAGTAAACCCAAGCAAATATAAATTGCTTTCATTTCCCCGGTTCCATTAATACTAGATGATTTAGGTTTCCCAAAATCACACTGCAGTTAACATAAAAAACTCCATGCCACAAGGGCATGGGGAATGGGGCAATTCAATTTTGGATTGGCAATTTTGGATTTGACTTCAATCTAAAATCTAAAATTCCTAGGGTATGGGGCATGGAGAAAAATCACCAATGCCCTATGCCCTAAATCCGTGGGCGGCTATCCCTCGAAAGACACACAACGACCGGCTCAGTGCAGACGCTCGTACCTCGCTAACGCTGCGCTATCGCCTGGGGATGGAGTTTCCCGCCGACTTCCAATAAATACCTTGCGAAGTGATAGATCAGATGATCAGTCGGGCATTATAAGTCTATTGATACCTCAAACACTTTTAATGTGCGTAATTGTTCAAAATATAAATCTTGGTAATTAATTATGACTTTGGGAATTAAAAAAATTCGTTGGCTATATGTCAGCCTCAGTATTCTAAGTTTGTGTTTAGCATTGACAATTACACCTGTAAAAGCATATCCATCAGTAACAACACCAGGTTTTGCGGCTGCTCAACCTACCAACTGGCTAGAACAAGGACGAAACCTCTACCAATCGGGAAGTTTTGCCGAAGCTGTGACAGCTTGGCAAAAGGCCGCACAACAGTATCATACACAAGGCGATCGCCTCAATGAAGCCCTGACTTTGAGTTACCTCTCATTGGCACAACAGGAACTCAACCAGTGGGAACCAGCTAAACAATCTATTGAGCAAAGCGTGAAAATTTTGCAAACGGCTCAACCTTCTGCTGATGCAATTATCTGGGCGCAAATATTGAATGCTCAAGCAAATTTACAACTACGTACTAATAATGCGGAAACTGCCTTAGAAAGTTGGCAACAAGCTCAAAAATATTACGAGCAGGCTGGGGATACAGTCGGAAGTCTGGGGAGTCAAATTAACCAAGCACAAGCATTACAAAGTTTAGGATTTTACCGCCGCTCCCGACAACAATTAGAAGAAATCACCCAAAAATTGGCAAAAATGCCAGATTCGGAAGTTAAAGTTAATGGGTTGCGATCGCTGGGTTTGGCTTTGCACGGCATCGGTGATGCCAAAAGTCAGCAAATTTTAGCAGAAAGTTTAGCCACAGCGAACAAAATTGGCGCTAAAACCCAGTTAAGTTCTATTCTTTCGAGTCTGGGAAAAGTAGCGTCTGACTTTCAAGATCCAGAAGCAGCATTAAATTACTTTGAAGATGCAGAAAAAGCTGCTACAAATCCGAATGAAGCCTTACAAGCGCGTTTAGCTCATTTCAAATTATTGGTAGATTATGACAAAATTGAATATGCAATTCCCCTCGCCCCTCAATTAACACAACAGTTGTCAGAACTACCACCCAGCCATAGTTTTCTGTACGCAGCGATTAATTTTGTGGCAACCTTGAATCGGCTGAAAAATCCCGATCAAGTTTTACCAATTAAAGATTTGGCACAACTGATGGCAGTTACAGTTAAGTCTGCCCAAAAAATTCAGGATGCGCCCGCAGAAGCTTATGCGCTGTATCAGTGGGGACAACTCTACCGTCGCACCCAGCAACTATCCCAGGCTCAAGAATTAGCCGAAAAGTCCCTGAATATTGCCCGTGAACTGCAAGCTGATAATATTATTGCTCAATCGGCATGGCAGGTAGGACAATTGTATAAACAACAGGGCGATCGCGCAGCCGCAATTTCCGCTTATACCGAAGCAGTCAAGGCATTAAAGGCACTGCGAGGAGATTTGGTGGCTATTAATCCTAATGTCCAATTCTCTTTTCGCGAAAGTGTGGAGCCTGTTTACCGGGAACTGGTGGGTTTACTTTTAGATCAGCAACCGAATCAGACAGAACTCAAGCAAGCTCGTGAATTGATTGAATCTCTACAAATCGCCGAACTCGATAACTTTTTCCGGGAAGCTTGCTTCGATAAAGCCCAGCAGATAGATCATGTTGATCCCACAGCAGCAGTGATTTACCCGATTATCCTGCCTGATCGTTTAGCGGTGATTATCTCCAAAGCGGGACAACCTCTACGTTACTATGTGACGCCAAAATCTCAAGGGGAAATTGAGAAAACTCTGAATAATTTGCTCGTTGCTCTCAACCCGGTTTCTGATGATCAGGAAAGAGCAGCGATTTAGCCAAGAAATTTATGATTGGTTGATTCGTCCTGCAGAACAGGATGGAGCCTTTAAAGATATTAAAACATTAGTGTTTGTGCTTGATGGCAGATTGCGGAATATACCGATGGCAGCTTTGTATGACGGTAAGCAATTTTTGATTGAGAAATATGCTGTTGCCCTGTCTCCCGGATTGCAACTGATGGAGGCTCAATCGCTCCAGCAAAACAAAATTAATGCGATCGTTGGCGGTATTAGTGAATCTCGCGCTGGTTTTGCCGCCTTACCTGCGGTGGCATTAGAAGTAAAACAAATCTCACATACAGTTCCATCCGATTTGTTATTGAACCAAAAATTTACCACTAAAGCCCTTGCCGATCGCGTTAAATCCAGTGGTGCTGATGTTGTCCACTTGGCAACCCACGGACAGTTTAGCTCCCGTCTCGAAGATACCTTCTTACTTACGTGGGATGGACAAGTTAATGTCAAAGAGTTGTCCAAACTCCTCAAAAATCGTAGTGGTAATTCATCAAAAGCAATTGAATTATTAGTACTCAGTGCCTGCGATACCGCCACAGGAGATAATCAGGCTGTTTTAGGACTGGCGGGTTTAGCAGTGAAATCCGGTGCCCGTTCTACCATTGCTACTCTGCTGGCCTGTGAAAGATAAAGCTGCTCAAATGCTCATGACTCGCTTGTATGAACAACTACGGCAACCCAAAATCACTAAAGCTGAAGCTCTGCGACAGGCACAAATTAACGTGATTCGTCAAACTGATTTCCACGATCCGTTTTTTTGGTCTGCTTTTGTTTTGGTAGGAAATTGGCTTTAATTACGTAATTTCACCAGGAAATAAATTAGTATCAAGAGCATTTTCTTTATAGAATTTATGACTAAATTCGGATATAAATGCTAGTATACCTTCCCTGAGTTGATGAGTATTTCCTCAATTTTTACCACAATCATTTGAAAGTATCTTAAATAGCTGAATGAACATAGGTGGAACATCATGAAACGTCGATATTTAACTACTACATTGAGCATCATTATGATGATTGCTAGCAGTGCATGGAGCAGTGCCGATGCTCTCACATTTACCCCACCTGACAAAAATAGCGCTCCCAGTCAAGCAACTGGAGGCGCTTCTCGTGGTCGTTTCTTTACCCCAAGCAAAAGCAATAGTACGCCTAGACAAGCAACTGGGGGGGCTTCCCGAGGCAACCTGTTTACTCCAAACAAAGGTAACAGCGCTCCCCAACAGGCAAGTGGCGGCGCTGCTCGAGGCAACCTGTTTACCCCAGACAAAAGTAACAGCGCCCCCCAACAGGCAAGTGGCGGCGCTTCGCGAGGCAACATGTTTACCGCGCCCCAACAGTCAACTGAGGTAGCTTCTAGTGCTGGTAAATCCTTGAATCCTTCCACTGTAGCAACAGATGGTCCTGAGGCATTAATCGCACTTCTGCCTGAAAGCTTCTATGGCACAACAATGTCAGAACGTCCCACAATTATGGTTTATATTCCTGCTTCTAACGCACAAGAAGCCGCCTTCAGCATCAAAGACGAAACTGGGAAGACACATTACAAAATGACCATCCCAGTAGCTGCATCCGCTGGGATAATTGCTGTGAAAATCCCAGCGGATGCACCCCCTTTAGTCGTTGGCAAAAATTACCAATGGTTCTTCGCACTGAAAATTGATGGACAACTGAGTCCGAGTACGCCTTATGTCGATGGTTGGATTGAACGCATCCAGCCCAATCCTGAATTGACAACTGCAATGCACCACCAAGATGCGATGAAACAAGCCACAGCTTTGGGTAAAAACGGGGTGTGGTATGACTGTGTAGCCACACTAGCTACCCTACATATTGCCCAACCTAAGAATGCCAATATTATCCAGCAATGGGAAGAACTCCTCTCCTCAATTAGCTTGAAGGAGATTGTCAAAGTTCCCTTAGTAGCATCTACTAATTAGTCCTTAGTCCCTAGTACTCCACCACATTAATTTTGTGGGGTTTGTAGTGAGCGATTTATCGCTCTTTAAAGTCTTAAAGCGTGCTACGCGAGTGCGTGTCGTATACAGACGCTGCGCGGTTCTAGTGTTTAAGAGGAGGGGTAGACTACGAACCAAGCATTGTTGCTTTGGTGGACTACTAGAAAAATTTCTTCCTCATACCCAATCCCACAGAAGTATCAGGCAATGGTTCATCAAGGCTCATCAATATTAATTAATTAAACATGTGGCGCAGATTTCAAGCTTTTATCCAACGCACTCGCAGCATTTTAATTATTACTCCCAGTGTGGCCCTGACAGTAATTTTTGGGCAATCATTGGGAATTTTCAATTTATCTGAGTGGAAATTTCGTGATGAATGGGTACGAATGCGATCATCAGGTGCGATCGCTGACGAAATCGTGATTGTCACCATTGATGAACATGATATCCAATCAGTTGGTAAATGGCCAGTTCCGGACTTATTCCTAGCACAATTACTGGAAAAAATTCGGTCGCAACAACCACGCGCCATCGGTTTAGATCTTTATCGAGATTTACCCGAAGGAAAGGGACATGAGCAACTGGTACAAATCTTTAACACTACTCCCAATTTGATTGGAGTTGAGAAAATTACTGGCGAACGTGTTAAACCCCCACCAGAACTGAAAAAAAATGACCAAGTGGGATTAGCTGATTTGGTGTTGGATGGCGATCGCTATGTGCGTCGTGCCCTGCTGACAGCGGTTGATACCAAGGAAGAAGGTAAAATTAAAGCCGGATTGGCAACTGTTGTGGCACTCAAGTATCTGGAATCGGAAAAAATTACCTTAGAAAGTATTGACGAAAAGCAGCAGAAGTTTCGCTTGGGTAATCAAATTTACTTACCACTCAAAAATCAAGAAGCAGGTTATGCCGATACAGATGTGGGAGGGTATCAAATTTTGCTCAACTGGCATGGAACGGAAGCTGCGTTTCGGACAGTAGCCATGCGCGATGTGTTGGCTGGAAAAATTCCGCCAGATTTAATGCGCAATCGCATGGTGTTTATTGGCTCAACTGCTGCTAGTACCAATGACTTCTTTAGCACACCTTTCAGTTCCTCTTTGATTTCTGCTAAAAAGGCGACTCCTGGGGTTGTAATTCATGCCAATATTGCTCTGCAAATGGTGCGAGGGGCAAAAACAGGACAAACAAGCCTACATGGACTTTCTCTAATTTATCTATCATTGTGGATTATTTTGTGGTCTATTATTGGTTCTGGTGGTAGTTGGTGGTTAGCTAGTATCCGTAACGAGCGACAGATTCCCAGTGGTACAATTCTTTGGGCAACTGTAGGCATCAGTGGGGCATTGATGGGGGGTGGCTATGCTATGTTTTTGCGTGGTGTTCTCATACCAATAACACCCGCCTTAGCCGCCTTCATCAGCAGCGTAATTGCGACAATAAATGCCTATAAACAGCAGAAGTTAGAAGCAACGAATCGGCAATTAGAAATTGCTCATGGTCAACTATTAGATTATTCTAAAACCCTAGAAATCAAAGTGGAAGAGCGAACTCATGAACTGCTGGAAGCCAAGCAAGCTGCTGATGCTGCTAATCAGGCCAAAAGCGAGTTTCTTGCCAATATGAGCCACGAGCTACGTACACCGCTCAATGGTATCCTTGGTTACGCTCAGGTGTTAGAGCGATCGCCAAACTTAACTGAAAAAAACCGGGAAGGAGTCAGCATTATCCATCAATGTGGTTCTCACCTGCTGATGCTGATTAATGACATTCTGGATCTGTCAAAAATTGAAGCTCGAAAATTGGAATTAGTCACCAGTAGCGTGTATTTGCCTAGTTTTTTACATAGTGTAACTGAAATTTGCGGTATCCGTGCCGAGCAAAAAGGAATTAGCTTTCATGTTTTAATTAGCTATTCTTACCACAAGCCATTGAAACTGATCCAAAGCGTCTGCGGCAAGTGTTAATTAATTTGTTGGGTAATGCGATCAAGTTTACAGAAAGTGGTAGTGTCACATTCAAAGTAGAGGTATTAGAAACTGGGGAAGAAGCAGGGGAGCAAAAAGCAGAGGGGAGTATTAACTTCCATAGCCGGAGTGTGGACACTGAGCGCAGCCGAAGTGTGGACACCAAGATTCGCTTCCAGATTGAAGATACAGGTGTTGGTATGTCACAAAAGCAACTGGAAAAAATCTTTTTGCCTTTTGAGCAAGTCGGTTCAGCGGGACAACGTTCTGAAGGGACAGGCTTAGGATTAACCATCAGTCAAAGAATTGCAGCCTTGATGGGTAGCCAAATTCAGGTGCAGAGTCATTTGGGTGAAGGCAGTATTTTTTGGCTAGATTTGACAGCACAGCTGGCTCATGAATGGAATCAGGGTACAACTACTACCAACCACCAAAAAATCACCGGTATTCGGGGTAATATTCCTCAAATTCTCATTGTTGATGATGATCACAACCACCGTTCGATGTTGAGCAGTGTACTCCAAGAAATTGGTTGTCGAACCCTGGAAGCGGCTGATGGTAAAGATGGGTTAAAATTAGCATCTGAACATCACCCAGATGTGATTCTCCTCGATTTAGTCATGCCCAATATGGATGGCTTTGAGTTAATGGTTCATCTGCAAGGAAATCCACAAACCAGTTCAATTCCGATTATTGTCTCGAGTGCCAACGTATTCGACGAAAATCGTCAGCGGAGTTTACAAGCAGGGGCTACAGCATTTATGCCCAAACCCCTCCAAATAGACGAACTACTCAATGCATTGCAATCGCTACACAAGTTTGACTGGAGCTATACCCAATCTCAATCTCAACAGTCACCTGTCAAAAATCAGCAAGTAAGTAATAATGAATTGATTTTGCCATCTCAGGATATTTTGCAACAACTGTATCATTTGGCAATGATGGGCGATATCCCAGCAATAGAAGAAATATTAAAAGATTTCGTTGAGCAGAATCAAGCAACTAGCTTCCTTTGCCGCTGAGTTGAACAAAACTTACTGCCAACTTTCAAACTGCAAAAATACGTAAATTTCTCAAGAATCTTTTCACAATGGAGTCACGCCAATGATGGACGATTCTTTCTCAAAGCCAATGCATATTCTGTTAGTAGACGATAATCCAAATAATCTCAAGGTGCTATCGGAAGCAATTCAGGGACATGGCTGGAAAGCCCTGATGGCAACGGATGGAGAATCAGCGATCGAACAAGCAGAATATGCCCTTCCGATTTAATTCTCTTGGATGTGATGATGCCAGGTATTGATGGATTTGAAACATGCCGCAGGCTGAAAGCCAATCCGATTACTCAGAATATTCCAGTGATTTTTATGACGGCCTTGTCCGATGCTATAGATAAAGTAAAAGGATTGGAAATTGGTGCAGTTGACTACATTACTAAACCCTTTCAACAGGAAGAAGTCATTGCTAGATTAAAGTTACATCTGAAAATCTCCCATCTCACTCGGACCCTAGAACAACGAGTGCAAGAACGCACCGCAGAATTAACCCAATCTCTACAACAGTTACAACATACCCAACTACAACTAATTCAAAGTGAAAAAATGTCCACACTGGGACAACTTGTTGCAGGGATAGGTCATGAGATTAATAACCCAATTGGTTTTATTAGTGGAAATTGTTCTTATATTGAAGAATATGTGAATGATCTCCTTCATTTAGTGAATCTTCATCAGGAAAAGCTACCAGACCCAGACCAGGAAATTATGAATTGATTGAAGAAATTGATTTAGAGTATCTTATGGAGGATCTACCAAAATCTCTTATCAATGGATCAAGGAATTGATCGCCTTAAGGATATCAGCCTTTCTTTGAGAACCTTTGCTCGCGCTGATATTGCATATAAGGTAGCGTTTCAAATTCATGAAGGAATTAATAGCACCTTGATGCTGTTAAAACATCGACTGAAAGACCAAGGAGAACGCCCTAAAATCGAGGTTGTCACAGAATACGGTGATTTACCCCAATCAATTGTTATCCGGGGCAACTGAATCAAGTATTTATGAATATTATTGCCAATGCTATTGATGCATTTGATGAACACTATGAAAACCGCCATATCAGGAGAAATCTCTCACTGTCCTCACACAATTATAATTACTACATCTGTTGATGATCAGCAAGAAAATGCTATAATTCATTGAATAATGGTCTTGGTATGCCTGCCGAAGTCAAGCTAGAATTTTTGACCATCTTTTACAACTAAGCCTGTGGGTAAAGGAACTGGGTTAGGATTAGCTATCAGCTACCAAATTATTGTTGATAAACACAATGGACAAATAATTGTTTGTCAACCTTTGGGGAGGGAACAAAGTTTATTATTACTCTGCCAATTTAACTTTTACAAAGATTTTTTCGAGAAAAATTATAGCGATCCTAAATGAGTTGTGTTGGCGTAGCTACCGTAGGCATGAATTAGCGATGTCCAGATCCCCGACCTTCTGCGAAGTCGGGGATCTAATTTTTCATGTTGGCGTAGCCTGCCCGCAGGGCTTATGATTTAGGACTGCTATATATAGCGGTTCTCAATTGAATGGATGTAATAGAACCCCACCCCCATCCCGTCGGAAGCGAGGAGCTTGCTCTGATGCACCCGGCAAATTAAAATTTTATAATAATAGAAATGCACTGCATTGAGTGATTTTAGTATATACCTGGGCATAGGGCATTTGTACTGAGCCTTGTGGTACCCCTACGTTATTCGCTAGGCGCAGCCTAATAAAGAAGTATTGGTGACTTTTCTTCATACCCACTACCCATGACGCCACTGGCTTTCCGTTCACTTTGCGACAGGAACGCAGTGGCTCCCCCATGCCCACATCCACAGATCTAACTTTTTTGCTTGACTACCCCATCTAATGGATGCAGAGAATTGGCTTTTATGTTATCCTAAAACGAGAGTTAATTCGCTTAGCATTTTCGTTTTTGAGCATTGATAGGCTTTTCCTTTTCGGCATTTACAGACTTTTCTCCGAAATTTACATCTCAACGAGTGCCATAATTTTGGAAATACATACATCGATGTCAATTTATGTAGGCAACCTTTCTTACGAAGTTACTCAAGGTGTCTTGAGTAACTTCGTAAGAAAGGTTGCCTACATCCATTGACATCGATGTATGTATCTCCAAACTTATGGCACTTGTTGAGATGTAAATTTCGGAGAAAAGTCTGTAAATACCAAAAGGGAAAAGCCTGTCAATACTAAAAACAAAAATGCTCACCGAATTAACTCTCGTTTTCTAGGATGACATTAAAAGCCAATTCTCTGCATCCATTAGATGGGGTAGTCAAGCAAAAAAGTTAGATTTGGGGGTGTGGGGCATGGGGGAGCCACTGCGTTCCTGTCGCAAAGCGATCGGAAAGCCAGTGGCGTCATGGGGTATGGGGTATGAAGAAAAGTCACCAATACTTCTTTTATTAGGCTGCGCCTAGCAAGATCCACGTAGTGGTACGACAAGGCTCAGTACAAATGCCCTATGCCCAGGTATATCTAAAATCGCTCAATGCAGTGCATTTCTATTATTATAACGTTTTCCAGTCTAGTGAGGTACATCAGAGCAAGCTCCTCGCTTGCGGGGAGGGGGTTGGGGGTGGGGTTCTTGTACATCATTCAATTGAGAACCGCTATATATAGCAGTCCTACATCATAAGCCCTACGGGCAGGCTACGCCAACATGAAAAATTAGATCCCCGACTTCGCAGAAGTTGTCGAGGATCTGGACATCGCTAATTTATGCCTAGGGCAGACTACGCCAACACAACTCATTTAGGAACGCTATAATTTTTCTCAAAAAATCTTTATAAAAGCTAAATTGGCAGAGTAATAATAAACTTTGTTCCCTCACCAGAGGTTGATAAGCAGCTAATTTTTCCGTTGTGTTTATCGACAATAATTTGGTAGGAGATAGCTAATCCTAGCCCAGTTCCCTTACCCACAGGCTTAGTTGTAAAAGATGGCTCGAAAACTCTCGCTTGCACATCAGCAGGCATACCAAAAGCGTTATCTTCAATGCAAATTATAACATTTTGTTGCTGCTCTTCGACAGAGGTAGTGATTGTGATTGTGTGAGGAACAGTAAGAGATTTCTGCTGATATGGGCGGACTTCATAAAGGTCATCAAATGCATCAATAGCATTAGCAATAATATTCATAAATACTTGATTTAATTGCCCTGGATAGCAATTGATAGGAGGTAAATTATTGTATTGTGTGACCACCTCGATTTTAGGGCGTTCTCCTTGGTCTTTCAGTCGATGTTTTAACAGCATCAAGGTGCTATTAATTCCTTCGTGAATTTGAAACTCTACTTTATATGCAATATCCGAGCGAGCAAAAGTTCTTAAAGAAAGACTGATGTCCTTAAGACTATCAATTCCTTGATCCATTGATAAGAGAACTTTTGGTAGATCCTCCATGAGATAATCTAAGTCAATTTCTTGAATAAATTCTTGAATTTCCGGGTCTGGGTGTGGTAGCTTTTGCTGTTGAAGATGCACTAAATGAAGGAGATTATTCATATACTCTTCAATATAAGAACAATTTCCACTAATAAAACCAATTGGGTTATTAATCTCATGACCTATACCTGCAACAAGTTGTCCCAGTGTGGACATTTTCTCACTCTGGATGAGTTGTAGTTGGGTTTGTTGTAACTTTTGTAGAGATTGGGTTAATTCTGCGGTACGTTCTTGTACTCTTTGTTCTAGGGTACGAGTGAGATGGGAGATTTTCAAGTGTAACTTTAATCTAGCAATGACTTCTTCCTGTTGGAAGGGTTTAGTAATATAGTCAACTGCACCAATTTCCAGTCCTTTGACTTTGTCTGTAGCATCAGACAAGGCGGTCATAAAAATCACCGGAATATTCTGAGTAATAGAATTAGCTTTCAGCCTGCGGCATGTTTCAAATCCATCAATACCCGGCATCATCACATCAAGGAGAATGAGATCGGGAACAGCGTATTCTGTTTGTTCGATTCGCTGATTCTCCATCCGTTGCCATGAGGGCTTTCCAGCCATATCCCTGAATCGCTTCCGATAGCACCTTGAGATTATTTGGATTGTCGTCCACCAACAGGATATACATTGGCTTTGAGAAAGGATCGTCCATCATTGGCGTGACTCCATTGTGAAAAAATTCTTGAGAAATTTACGTATTTTTGCT
Source organism: uncultured cyanobacterium (assembly GCA_963772205.1). Classification (GTDB taxonomy): domain Bacteria; phylum Cyanobacteriota; class Cyanobacteriia; order Cyanobacteriales; family Nostocaceae; genus Gloeotrichia. The sequence continues at coordinate 5,704 of CAVYXS010000100.1, read as the reverse complement.
GTTTGAAAACTGGCTGTGAGTTTTGTCAACTCAGCGGCAAAGAGTAGCTAGTTGCGGATTTAGCTCAACGAAATCTTTTAACATTAGCTCTATTGCTGAGATATCGCCCATCATTGCTAGATGATAAAGTTGTTGCAAAATCTCCTGAGATGGCAAAATCAATTCATTATTACTTACTTGCTGATTTTTGACAGGTGACTGTTGAGATTGAGATTGGGTATAGCTCCAGTCAAACTTGTGTAGCGATTGCAATGCATTGAGTAGTTCGTCTATTTGGAGGGGTTTGGGCATAAATGCTGTAGCCCCTGCTTGTAAACTCCGCTGACGATTTTCGTCGAATACGTTGGCACTCGAGACAATAATCGGAATTGAACTGGTTTGTGGATTTCCTTGCAGATGAACCATTAACTCAAAGCCATCCATATTGGGCATGACTAAATCGAGGAGAATCACATCTGGGTGATGTTCAGATGCCAATTTTAACCCATCTTTACCATCAGCCGCTTCCAGGGTTCGACAACCAATTTCTTGGAGTACACTGCTCAACATCGAACGGTGGTTGTGATCATCATCAACAATGAGAATTTGAGGAATATTACCCCGAATACCGGTGATTTTTTGGTGGTTGGTAGTAGTTGTACCCTGATTCCATTCATGAGCCAGTCTGTGCTGTCAAATCTAGCCAAAAAATACTGCCTTCACCCAAATGACTCTGCACCTGAATTTGGCTACCCATCAAGGCTGCAATTCTTTGACTGATGGTTAATCCTAAGCCTGTCCCTTCAGAACGTTGTCCCGCTGAACCGACTTGCTCAAAAGGCAAAAAGATTTTTTCCAGTTGCTTTTGTGACATACCAACACCTGTATCTTCAATCTGGAAGCGAATCTTGGTGTCCACACTTCGGCTGCGCTCAGTGTCCACACTCCGGCTATGGAAGTTAATACTCCCCTCTGCTTTTTGCTCCCCTGCTTCTTCCCCAGTTTCTAATACCTCTACTTTGAATGTGACACTACCACTTTCTGTAAACTTGATCGCATTACCCAACAAATTAATTAACACTTGCCGCAGACGCTTTGGATCAGTTTCAATGGCTTGTGGTAAGCGATCGCTAATTAAAACATGAAAGCTAATTCCTTTTTGCTCGGCGCGGATACCGCAAATTTCAGTTACACTATGTAAAAAACTAGGCAAATACACGCTACTGGTGACTAATTCCAATTTTCGAGCTTCAATTTTTGACAGATCCAGAATGTCATTAATCAGCATCAGCAGGTGAGAACCACATTGATGGATAATGCTGACTCCTTCCCGGTTTTTTTCAGTTAAGTTTGGCGATCGCTCTAACACCTGAGCGTAACCAAGGATACCATTGAGCGGTGTACGTAGCTCGTGGCTCATATTGGCAAGAAACTCGCTTTTGGCCTGATTAGCAGCATCAGCAGCTTGCTTGGCTTCCAGCAGTTCATGAGTTCGCTCTTCCACTTTGATTTCTAGGGTTTTAGAATAATCTAATAGTTGACCATGAGCAATTTCTAATTGCCGATTCGTTGCTTCTAACTTCTGCTGTTTATAGGCATTTATTGTCGCAATTACGCTGCTGATGAAGGCGGCTAAGGCGGGTGTTATTGGTATGAGAACACCACGCAAAAACATAGCATAGCCACCCCCCATCAATGCCCCACTGATGCCTACAGTTGCCCAAAGAATTGTACCACTGGGAATCTGTCGCTCGTTACGGATACTAGCTAACCACCAACTACCACCAGAACCGATAATAGACCACAAAATAATCCACAATGATAGATAAATTAGAGAAAGTCCATGTAGGCTTGTTTGTCCTGTTTTTGCCCCTCGCACCATTTGCAGAGCAATATTGGCATGAATTACAACCCCAGGAGTCGCCTTTTTAGCAGAAATCAAAGAGGAACTGAAAGGTGTGCTAAAGAAGTCATTGGTACTAGCAGCAGTTGAGCCAATAAACACCATGCGATCGCGCATCAGATCTGGCGGAATTTTTCCAGCCAACACATCGCGCATGGCTACTGTCCGAAACGCAGCTTCCGTTCCATGCCAGTTGAGCAAAATTTGATACCCTCCCACATCTGTATCGGCATAACCTGCTTCTTGATTTTTGAGTGGTAAGTAAATTTGATTACCCAAGCGAAACTTCTGCTGCTTTTCGTCAATACTTTCTAAGGTAATTTTTTCCGATTCCAGATACTTGAGTGCCACAACAGTTGCCAATCCGGCTTTAATTTTACCTTCTTCCTTGGTATCAACCGCTGTCAGCAGGGCACGACGCACATAGCGATCGCCATCCAACACCAAATCAGCTAATCCCACTTGGTCATTTTTTTTCAGTTCTGGTGGGGGTTTAACACGTTCGCCAGTAATTTTCTCAACTCCAATCAAATTGGGAGTAGTGTTAAAGATTTGTACCAGTTGCTCATGTCCCTTTCCTTCGGGTAAATCTCGATAAAGATCTAAACCGATGGCGCGTGGTTGTTGCGACCGAATTTTTTCCAGTAATTGTGCTAGGAATAAGTCCGGAACTGGCCATTTACCAACTGATTGGATATCATGTTCATCAATGGTGACAATCACGATTTCGTCAGCGATTGCACCTGATGATCGCATTTGTACCCATTCATCACGAAATTTCCACTCAGATAAATTGAAAATTCCCAATGATTGCCCAAAAATTACTGTCAGGGCCACACTGGGAGTAATAATTAAAATGCTGCGAGTGCGTTGGATAAAAGCTTGAAATCTGCGCCACATGTTTAATTAATTAATATTGATGAGCCTTGATGAACCATTGCCTGATACTTCTGTGGGATTGGGTATGAGGAAGAAATTTTTCTAGTAGTCCACCAAAGCAACAATGCTTGGTTCGTAGTCTACCCCTCCTCTTAAACACTAGAACCGCGCAGCGTCTGTATACGACACGCACTCGCGTAGCACGCTTTAAGACTTTAAAGAGCGATAAATCGCTCACTACAAACCCCACAAAATTAATGTGGTGGAGTACGTAGGGACTAAGGACTAATTAGTAGATGCTACTAAGGGAACTTTGACAATCTCCTTCAAGCTAATTGAGGAGAGGAGTTCTTCCCATTGCTGGATAATATTGGCATTCTTAGGTTGGGCAATATGTAGGGTAGCTAGTGTGGCTACACAGTCATACCACACCCCGTTTTTACCCAAAGCTGTGGCTTGTTTCATCGCATCTTGGTGGTGCATTGCAGTTGTCAATTCAGGATTGGGCTGGATGCGTTCAATCCAACCATCGACATAAGGCGTACTCGGACTCAGTTGTCCATCAATTTTCAGTGCGAAGAACCATTGGTAATTTTTGCCAACGACTAAAGGGGGTGCATCCGCTGGGATTTTCACAGCAATTATCCCAGCGGATGCAGCTACTGGGATGGTCATTTTGTAATGTGTCTTCCCAGTTTCGTCTTTGATGCTGAAGGCGGCTTCTTGTGCGTTAGAAGCAGGAATATAAACCATAATTGTGGGACGTTCTGACATTGTTGTGCCATAGAAGCTTTCAGGCAGAGAGTGCGATTAATGCCTCAGGACCATCTGTTGCTACAGTGGCAGGATTCAAGGATTTACCAGCACTAGAAGCTACCTCAGTTGACTGTTGGGGCGCGGTAAACATGTTGCCTCGCGAAGCGCCGCCACTTGCCTGTTGGGGGGCGCTGTTACTTTTGTCTGGGGTAAACAGGTTGCCTCGAGCAGCGCCGCCACTTGCCTGTTGGGGAGCGCTGTTACCTTTGTTTGGAGTAAACAGGTTGCCTCGGGAAGCACCCCCAGTTGCTTGTCTAGGCGTACTATTGCTTTTGCTTGGGGTAAAGAAACGACCACGAGAAGCGCCTCCAGTTGCTTGACTGGGAGCGCTATTTTTGTCAGGTGGGGTAAATGTGAGAGCATTGGCACTGCTCCATGCACTGCTAGCAATCATCATACTGATGCTCAATGTAGTAGTTAAATATCGACGTTTCATGATGTTCCACCTATGTTCATTCAGCTATTTAAGATACTTTCAAATGATTGTGGTAAAAATTGAGGAAATACTCATCAACTCAGGGAAGGTATACTAGCATTTATATCCGAATTTAGTCATAAATTCTATAAAGAAAATGCTCTTGATACTAATTTATTTCCTGGTGAAATTACGTAATTAAAGCCAATTTCCTACCAAAACAAAAGCAGACCAAAAAAACGGATCGTGGAAATCAGTTTGACGAATCACGTTAATTTGTGCCTGTCGCAGAGCTTCAGCTTTAGTGATTTTGGGTTGCCGTAGTTGTTCATACAAGCGAGTCATGAGCATTTGAGCAGCTTTATCTTTCACAGGCCACAGAGTAGCAATGGAGAACGGGCACCGGATTTCACTGCTAAACCCGCCAGTCCTAAAACAGCCTGATTATCTCCTGTGGCGGTATCGCAGGCACTGAGTACGAATAATTCAATTGCTTTTGATGAATTACCACTACGATTTTTGAGGAGTTTGGACAACTCTTTGACATTAACTTGTCCATCCCACGTAAGTAAGAAGGTATCTTCGAGACGGGAGCTAAACTGTCCGTGGGTTGCCAAGTGGACAACATCAGCACCACTGGATTTAACGCGATCGGCAAGGGCTTTAGTGGTAAATTTTTGGTTCAATAACAAATCGGATGGAACTGTATGTGAGATTTGTTTTACTTCTAATGCCACCGCAGGTAAGGCGGCAAAACCAGCGCGAGATTCACTAATACCGCCGACGATCGCATTAATTTTGTTTTGCTGGAGCGATTGAGCCTCCATCAGTTGCAATCCGGGAGACAGGGCAACAGCATATTTCTCAATCAAAAATTGCTTACCGTCATACAAAGCTGCCATCGGTATATTCCGCAATCTGCCATCAAGCACAAACACTAATGTTTTAATATCTTTAAAGGCTCCATCCTGTTCTGCAGGACGAATCAACCAATCATAAATTTCTTGGCTAAATCGCTGTCTTTCCTGATCATCAGAAACCGGGTTGAGAGCAACGAGCAAATTATTCAGAGTTTTCTCAATTTCCCCTTGAGATTTTGGCGTCACATAGTAACGTAGAGGTTGTCCCGCTTTGGAGATAATCACCGCTAAACGATCAGGCAGGATAATCGGGTAAATCACTGCTGCTGTGGGATCAACATTATCTATCTGCTGGGCTTTATCGAAGCAAGCTTCCCGGAAAAAGTTATCGAGTTCGGCGATTTGTAGAGATTCAATCAATTCACGAGCTTGCTTGAGTTCTGTCTGATTCGGTTGCTGATCAAAAGTAAACCCACCAGTTCCCGGTAAACAGGCTCCACACTTTCGCGAAAAGAGAATTGGACATTAGGATTAATAGCCACCAAATCTCCCCGCAGTGCCTTTAATGCCTTGACTGCTTCGGTATAAGCGGAAATTGCGGCTGCGCGATCGCCCTGTTGTTTATACAATTGTCCTACCTGCCATGCCGATTGAGCAATAATATTATCAGCTTGCAGTTCACGGGCAATATTCAGGGACTTTTCGGCTAATTCTTGAGCCTGGGATAGTTGCTGGGTGCGACGGTAGAGTTGTCCCCACTGATACAGCGCATAAGCTTCTGCGGGCGCATCCTGAATTTTTTGGGCAGACTTAACTGTAACTGCCATCAGTTGTGCCAAATCTTAAGCAATA
>CAVYXS010000099.1:0-9354 GCA_963772205.1 uncultured cyanobacterium | reverse complement strand
TTTCCCGCCGAGTTGCGATAAATCGATTTTCTGGTATCCTAGCTGAATGGGATACTTTCTAGGTATCTGGACGCTACAGTCGGAATAAAAACTATTAAGCTGGTAAATATGAAATGAAAATTCTACCAGAAATTCCCACTGGCTCACTACCTGTAACTCAATTATGTTTGATGCTTTATCTGACCGTTTAGAATCCGCCTGGAAAAAACTGCGGGGACAAGACAAAATTTCTCAATCCAACATTCAAGAGGCTTTGCGGGAAGTCCGCCGCGCTTTGTTGGAAGCCGATGTCAATCTTCAGGTAGTCAAAGATTTTATTAGCGGTGTCGAAGCCAAGGCACAGGGAGCCGAAGTCCTCGCTGGTGTGCGACCTGACCAACAGTTTATCAAAATTGTTCATGATGAACTGGTAAAGGTGATGGGGGAAGAAAATGTGCCCCTAGCGGAAGTGGCGGGACAAACCACTGTGGTGCTGATGGCTGGGTTGCAGGGTACGGGTAAAACCACAGCTAGCGCAAAATTAGCCCTACATCTACGTAAATTAAACCGCAGTTGTTTGTTGGTAGCCACAGACGTATATCGCCCAGCAGCTATTGATCAGCTGATAACCCTAGGTAAGCAAATTGACGTACCAGTTTTTGAACTGGGAAGCGATGCTAACCCTGTAGAAATAGCCCGCCAAGGTGTGGAACGTGCTAAGGCAGAAGGTATTAATACGGTGATTGTTGATACTGCAGGGCGCCTACAAATTGACGAAGATATGATGGCGGAATTAGCCCGCATCAAAGAAACCATCCAACCCCACGAAACTCTGTTAGTAGTGGACTCAATGACTGGTCAAGAGGCAGCAAATCTTACGCACACCTTCCACGACCAAATTGGGATTACTGGGGCAATTCTGACGAAAATGGATGGTGATAGCCGTGGTGGGGCGGCGCTGTCGGTAAGGCAAATTTCTGGGGCACCAATTAAGTTTGTTGGTGTCGGTGAGAAAGTAGAAGCACTGCAACCATTTTATCCTGAGCGGATGGCGTCGCGGATTCTCGGTATGGGCGATGTCTTGACCTTGGTAGAAAAAGCCCAGGAAGAATTTGACCTAGCAGATGCTGAGAAAATGCAGGAAAAAATCCTGTCAGCCAAGTTTGATTTTACAGATTTTGTCAAACAGCTACGCATGTTGAAAAACATGGGTTCTCTGGGAGGGATTATCAAAATGATTCCAGGGATGAACAAGCTCTCAGATGACCAACTGAAGCAGGGAGAAACCCAGCTGAAGCGCTGTGAAGCAATGATTAATTCTATGACCGTACAGGAACGGCGCGATCCAGATTTATTAGCCAGTTCCCCCAGTCGCAGGCGGCGGATTGCATCTGGATCTGGTTATAAAGAGCCAGATGTTAGTAAACTGGTAGCAGATTTCCAAAAAATGCGATCGCTCATGCAGCAAATGGGTCAAGGTCGTATGCCTGCAGGAATGCCTGGAATGTTTGGCGGTGGCGCAAACCCCTTTGCAGGTGCTGGTAATCGTCCCGCAGCCCCTGGATGGCGGGGTTACGCTGGGGGCGCAAACACCCAAAAGAAAAAGAAGGATAAAAAGAAGAAAGGGTTTGGAAATCTTTAGTTATGAGTCCTTGGTTTTGGACAACTGACAACTGACTCATAGCAGTTAATGTTAAGCAAGTGCTAAAATTAGCATTTCAGTCCCACAAGAGAATGATTATTCAACCATGATCAAACTGCGCTTGAAGCGATACGGTAAAAAGAGAGAAGCAAGTTATCGGATTATTGCTATTAATAGCCTCGCTCGCCGGGATGGTCGTCCCCTAGAAGAACTCGGATTCTACAACCCCAGAACTGATGAAGTGCGATTGGATGTTCCCGGGATCGTTAAGCGACTCCAACAAGGCGCTCAACCCACTGATACCGTTCGTCGCATTCTAGTAAAAGCCAATGTTTTTGAACAGGTCAGTGCAACAGTCGCATCATAATAGTCTCGGAACACAATTCCCTGCAGCCAATCCCAACTACGACGGGTTGGTTAGGTTTTTGGTGCAGCCGTTTTTAGAATCTCCCCAATCTTTAAGTCTCGATTGTGAAATTTCTCACACCCTCCACCGGGCTTGGATTCGCATCGCCTTTGACAGCACAGATAAAGGGAAAGTGTTTGGTCGGGGAGGACGCAATATTCAGGCGATTCGCACCATAATTGCCGCAGCGGCTGAAGCTGCTGGACAATCGGTATACCTGGACATCTATGGCAGTACTACCCCTGATCGGGAAGGTATGTCTTTTGATGAAGACCGACAAGACCGATTACCACCACCAAAATCGAAAGAAAGAGGTGGAAACGGATCTGGGCCTATTGCTAAACCTCGCACCCGCTAGGTTTAAATTCAACAGAAAGTCTGAGCGGAGGTAAGTGCAACTGCTCAGACTTTTTGGTAAATTGACAAGAAAAATTCAAGTTATATGCAGAAATATCAAAAACTCCGAGCCGTAGGTGGAGTTTTTGGGCATGGGTTAATAATTATTAATCCATAAGGTCTACAGCGCAAAAGTACTGACAAATTTCTTTTGTGAAAAATGAAATCAACTACAGCCTTCCACAAATTCAACTTCTGGCAATTTACCTGCTCTAAATTGAGTGACACGCTTACCATCAGTCTCGAAGACGACACGATAATTTTTATCAGCGGCGTCTTTGGGGATAAAGGTCAGGTAATGTCCACCAGGGACGTATTGATGGGGGCTGACTTTAATTTGTCCTGGATATAGATGGGTTGAATTATATTTGTTTGACTCTTTAAAAAATATGGGCTTAATAGCACAGGATGAACAAAAAATAGGCGAGAATAGGGGAGGTGATAGAAAGTCAGATAAATTTAAAAATTAAAAATTAAAAATTAATCGTTAATTTAAAACACAAGTAAACTAGGACATGAACCATGACGCCAGCACTACAAAAACTATTTACATTTGATGAATTTTTAGATTTTTTAGAAACTCAGCCTGAAAACATTCACTATGAATTATACGACGGAGAAATTATACAAATGCCTTTGCCGAAAGGAAAACATGAAAAAATTGTGGCGTTTTTAGTAATGATTCTCATGAGTGAATGTATCAAACTTAAACTTGATTACGGTATACCAAGTAAAACTTTAGTAAAACCGGGAAATAAGATATCAGGATACTTCCCAGATGTTCTTTTACTAAATCTTCCTAATTTAGTAAACGAGCCATATTGGGAAAATGAATCGATAATTATTAAACCTGAATCAGTCACATTAGTCATTGAAGTAGTCAGTACTAATTGGAGAGATGATTATTACAAAAAGTTAGCTGATTATGAAGAAATGGGTATTCAAGAATATTGGATTGTGGATTATTTAGCTTTGGGTAGCAAAGAGTTAATAGGCGACCCCAAACAGCCAACAATCACCATTTACTTTTTAAGTGATGAGGGTGAATATCGTGGAAAAAAGTTTAGAGGTACAGATCCGCATAGAATCGCCCACATTTCCAGAATTAAATTTAACTGCTCAACAGATTTTTCAAGCATATATTGACTAAAGTCCTAACTTTCCATCCAGCGACCCCATATCGCCCCTATCGCCCGTGTTGGTGGTAGGGGTTTGACCTATCCGTACACAAAAGCTATACACGAGTAGCCGTTAAAACCCATATTCTGCACTTCAATTAGTAGCATAAATAAACTACATTTAGAAAAAATATAAAATTATAATTTTTGACCGTTGTTGTGAGGCGAAATCAAAGTCGAGGGTGCAACTTAAAAGCGCGACAGCTTATCAGCTTGTGGTCTAAATACCTGAAAACTGCTGTAAACAGGTAATGTCCACCAGGAATGTATTGGTGGAGAGCGTCAAATATACAATTCCTATTTTGCCTGTTTCGCAAAAGATTACCGCTGTGGTAAATTCAACTTTTGAAATCCAGGTTTATCATCAATGACAGATTACTTCCACTGCCCACGGCATAGCATCGCACCCAAGGTTAGTGATGAACAACAACAAGGTATTGGATTGTGCGATTTTTGCTGGGATGAGTACGGTTTTTGTTGGGCTGAATACTGCTTGATCGAGTGGTTTGAATCCCAAGCAAACCGTGACACGAAAACTAAGGAGGATGCAAAATCAAAATAGGGGCGCGGCAATCAATGCCACGCCCCTATAATTGTAGATTATGGACTAATTACAGACTAGGTGCATACTGAGACTTTTCGGGTACGTCGGTGTATTCAGCCACAATCTGGCGGAACTCAGCACCATCAATAGTTTCCTTCTCAATCAGCAAATCAACTAAGCGGTCAGCGACGGTGCGATGTTCACGCATAATCCTCTTGGCTGTGTCGTAGCATTCTTCTACAATGGCGCGGACTTGACCATCAATCCGAGAAGCGATCGCTTCGGAATATTCAGATCTAGTTGTCCAGTCACGACCCAAGAACACTTCTCCTTGTTGGCTTTCCAGTGACAGGGGACCCAAATTGGACATCCCAAATCTTGTTACCATTTGTCTAGCCATTCCCGATAATTGTTGCAAGTCACCACCGGCACCAGTAGTAACTTCGGCTGCACCAAAAATCACTTCTTCGGCGGCGCGACCACCCAAAGCACCTGTAATTCTGGCTTTGAGTTGGGAACGAGAAATTAATCCTTGTTCTTCGTTGGGGGTAAACCAAGTCAAACCTTGGGCTTGTCCACGAGGAATCAAGGTAACTTTTTGCACTGGGTCATGGTCTTTTAACAAAGTGCCGACCAAGGCGTGTCCAACTTCATGATAGGCTATCAAGCGCTTGCTCTTGCTGTCTACCAAGGGAGTGCCTTCCATCCCGGCGACTACGCGATCCACCGCATCATCAATTTCTAAGATGGTGATTCCTTCTTTGCGTCTTCTGGCGGTGAGAATTGCGGCTTCGTTGAGTAAGTTAGCTAAGTCAGCACCAGTGAATCCTGGAGTCCGACGGGCGATCGCTTCTAAAGATACACTGGGGTCAAGTTTCTTGTTGCGTGCGTGGACTTGTAAGATTTCCAAACGTCCTTTAATGTCTGGTGCATCCACGGTGACTTGTCTGTCAAAGCGTCCGGGACGCAACAAGGCTGCATCTAATACGTCAGGACGGTTGGTGGCAGCAATAATAATGATACCTGTATTGCCTTCAAAACCGTCCATTTCGGTGAGCAATTGGTTGAGAGTTTGTTCTCTCTCATCGTTACCGCCACCGATACCAGCACCCCGCTGTCTACCTACAGCGTCGATTTCATCAATAAAGATGATACAAGGGGCGTTGTCTTTGGCTTTCTTGAACAAGTCGCGCACGCGGGAAGCACCCACACCCACGAACATTTCCACGAATTCCGAACCAGAAATACTGAAGAATGGGACACCTGCTTCCCCAGCGATCGCCTTTGCTAATAAAGTTTTACCAGTACCAGGAGGCCCCACTAACAGCACTCCTTTGGGAATGCGTGCGCCCACTGCGGTAAATCTTTCTGGCTGTTTCAGGAAGGTGACAACTTCTTGTAGTTCTTCTTTAGCTTCTTCAATCCCGGCAACATCATCAAATTTAACACCAGTTTTGGCTTCCATTTGAAACCGCGCTTTCGATTTACCAAAGTTCATCGCTTGTCCAGGTGCCGCCTGGGAGGTTGTTAGAGCGGCGGAACAAGAAGAATAACCCAGTAATCAACAAAATTGGAAAAATCAGATTACCCAACAGTCCCCAAATTGCGCCATCATTGCGTATGGGGTGGGCATCAAAACTAATTCCTTTGTCCTTGAGTTTGGTAATTAACTCAGGAGCGTTTACAGGTAGATCTACCCGCCACCGTTGCACACGATTTTCAATATCTTGATCTACAGCTTCGACAATTGCTGTCCGTCCGCCTTCATAAAGATCTACACTCTTAACGCGATTGGCGTCCAAGTATTCCAGAAAGCGACCATAGGTCATGCGTGTATTAGCTGTATTCTTAGTCATATCCGCAGGAGCATTAGCAAACGCTCCTTGCCAGAAGAAAAAGCCAATTACCAAAGCCGGCAATGTCCAGAGTACCAGGACTCTCCAGGAGAATTTCATTTTTATTTGCCTCTTTGTTTAATTTGATGTCTAACATCCATCGCCATACAGCCATCAGGGCAATACAGCAGATTGATGACGACATCAAAAATCTTAATTAAAGTTAACTTAATTTTAATACATTATGGCACGAGAAAAGCAACTGATGGGGAGACAACTCAACTCTTGACCCTGCGAATTTTAGATTTTGGATTTTGGATTTTAGATTTTTTGGGGTACGAGCAAGACCCCATGTGTCTGTAAAAATCTCAAAGACGCTCCTACGTCGCTTTACGCTACAAAGCACGTCTTTTCTTCAATCCCCAAGCCCCGCACCCGTACTTGTCCTGGTGTATGCAGTGCATGATGGCTACTTAACTTCTGTAATTTGTAGAGTGTAAGGGAGATAGTTACCTTGTGTGTAGGAACCAACCCAAATCTGGTAGGTTCCGGGAAGCCATTCACCAACCATACCTGGATTTTTGCCATCAAAATCGTCATTGCACCAAGTACCGCCGGGATCTTTGACAATCATGGTGGTGTCTTCAGGACTTTCGACTTGCAGCTTCAGGTAGTCAAATTTACTTGTTAATTCCAAGGTATGGTCTGGTGTTGGATCAACAAATCCGGTACATGGCCCAGTAGCTGTTTCAGTTCTCCCAGCTACTTCGTTTCCAGGAACTGATCCGCCACTCATCCCCCGAACGATGAAGGGGTCTGGGGAGAATTTTGGTCCGATGGTGACATCGCCAAATATGGGCGGCGTTTGTGGAACATCAGCTTTGGCATTCGTTGCCGATGCGGCGAAGAGCGTCAATATCATTAATGATAATTTTATCCCTTTGTAGATCGCTGATTTCGGCATTTTGATTACATGTTTATCTAGGTATTATAGAAGACATTATTCTTACAAACCAAGTTCCCAAAAGCAGCTAATACCAAGTTGCGCTCAAAGGTAAAACTTTGGGAAATGGGATATTCTTCTTTCCTATCTCATGTCCTGATGCCTCAGTTATTATTTTTGAATGCAACTTATTTTGATAACCCGCAACTTGGGTTAGTAGTGGGAGCAGCGTTCGACTGAGCGCTCACGCCGTACCCTTCCTCTTAAGCAAGCTGCGCGTAGCGTCCCGCACTTAAGTCTTGCTCGGTGCTGGTAGTAGCTTGGACTCGAATTCTAAAGTTTCGCCGCCAGTAGTTGTTGTGCTGTTAGGTTAATTTGTGGGAACAATCTAGAGACAATCTGTTGACTACCAGTCAGGACCTGTTTGGTTATACACTGAATCAACTAGCAAACAGAGTGTTACTTTAGCTTGTAGTGGGTCAATAATCCAGTATTCATCAACCCCAAAGGTTGCGTATTCTAACGTTTGAGTTTCGTAGTCACGGGAGACAGATTCGGGAGATACCACTTCAACAATAAGAGGTGGTGCGGTTCTAAGAACAGCGGATTTGTTTTCAATGGAAGCAGCTTGCTGTTGAGTCATAACTAATACATCAGGACGTCTGGGCTGTTTTTGAGTTATGACTTCAACGCCATGAGAACGCGGTTCTAACGTTAATCCCAGTCGTTGTTTTTCTAGAATGAACTGAAACAATACGAAAGTAATAATTGCTTCATGATTACCAATAGCGGGAGGCATTTCTACCAATACCCCATCTTCGAGAGAGTAACGCTTGTCCGTGCCGTCATCGTAGGTGAGATACTCCTCAACAGTCATTTTTACGGGAGTTTGGGACATAATTACCTCCTGAATATATGGGAGTAGGTGAGTAACGCTTGCTCTGTCCCTATCATAAATAAATCATACTCCCACCACGATGGTGAGAGCATCAGTCTAACTGCTAATTACCAAGGGCGATCGCCTGAGTCAAACGCGGCTGATCTAAACCAATCTGATGTAGCAGTAACCAAGATTGGATGAGATCAGGCCCGTGTACATCTCCAGTTAAGGCGACTCTGAGCGATCGCATGACCAACCCTTTTTTCACATTTTGCGCTTTCACCACCTGTTTAATAATCTCTTGGGCTATGGCTGCGTCTAGTTGGGGCTGATTCTCTAAAGCCGTGACAATCCCTTTAAGCGCTGCTGCTGAACCTTCAAGCTGTAGTTGCTTGCTGGCTTCTTCGGTAAATTCTACTGTGTCACTAAAAAACAGTTGGCTCTGCTCTACAGCATCTTTGAGACGAGTCAAGCTGGCGCTAATCAAAGTAACTAGCTCCTCTAACCAAGCACGTTCTCGTCCACCATCAAATTTATACCCTGCTTCTTGCCAGTATGGTATGAGTAAATCTGTCAATTTATCTTTCGGCAGTGCGTGGATATACTGACTATTTAACCAATCCAGTTTTGCCCAGTCAAACTTTGCGCCGGCTTTATTCACGCGCTCAAAACCAAATTCTTTGGCTGCGGCGTCTAAGGTAAATATTTCCTGGGTTGAATCTGGAGGAGACCAACCAAGCAAGGTCATATAATTGACCAAAGCTTGGGAATAGAAGCCCAATTGCTGAAAGTCGGAAATGGAGGTGACACCATCTCGCTTAGAAAGCTTCCGTCCATCCAAGTTCAAAATCAGCGGCGTATGAGCAAATTCGGGAATTTTTGCACCCATTGCTTCATATAACAGAATTTGCTTGGCGGTGTTGGCTATGTGATCCTCTCCTCGGATGACATGGCTAATTTGCATATCGATGTCATCAACCACGACCACAAAGTTGTACAATGGCTGACCAGTACCTTCTTCTGAGGCGCGGGCGATGACCATATCACCACCTAAATCGCTACCTCGCCAACTCATAGTTCCCCGTACTAAGTCATTCCAGACAATTTCGCGCCCATCTTCAATTTTGAAGCGAATCACATAACTGCGACCTTCGGCTTCAAAAGCGGCGCGTTGTTCTGGGGTGAGATTGCGATGACGGTTATCATAACGAGGCGCCTCACCTCTAGCTTTTTGGCTTTCTCGGAGGGCGTCTAATTCTTCAGAGGTGGTATAGCAGCGATAGGCTAATCCCAACTCTTGCAAATTTTGTAAGGCTTGTTTGTATAGATCCAGGCGTTGGGATTGGAAAAATGGTCCCTCATCCCAATTTAATCCTAGCCAGCGTAAGCCTTCTAGAATATTATCAGTGTATTCGGGACGCGATCGCTCTAGGTCTGTATCTTCAATTCGCAGGATAAACTTCCCGCCGTGGTGGCGAGCAAATAACCAGTTAAACACAGCCGTTCTGGCTGTACCGATATGTAAGTTTCCTGTAGGACTCGGCGCAATGC
>CAVYXS010000098.1:0-16249 GCA_963772205.1 uncultured cyanobacterium | reverse complement strand
AATTAATTTCGCTTTTGAGGAAGTTGACAATTTCCTCCGGTTCAATCACTATTTTTGTAAGGTCATGCATTGGTATTGATACTTTTAAATAACCTGCTAAACTGGCAATAATTCCCTTGGATATTCTAATTTTTTGGTGATAAGTCTGATTAAATAGATATAGATTATTGTAACTATATTTTTACCCTATCCAATTTCCAATCTGACGCTTGATATTTGATTTCATCTACTTAGGTTGTATATATTTTTCTGTAGCTTTGCGAAAATATAACCCTAAATTCTGACCCTGACACTAAATAGTATTACCAAACTAGAGAGTGCAAAACTGAGAGATAAATTCCATATAAATACTGAGAAATTCCGTATTATATAGCGCAAATTAAGTTTGAATTTGTAGTTTCATTATTTCCTATTTGTGGGTCTTTTACATCGTAAATATACGTTATAAGAATTGCCAATATTTGATATCAGCAAATCTCAACATTTGATTTATATTAAATTTTTATCTCAAAAAAGATGAATCCAAATTGTAGAAATTACGGAAAAACAGCTTGACATTGAGGACTTTAACTATGTGACTAAAAATTTAGCTTTTTTGTAAAAATTACTGTTGCGTAAACAACCAAGATAAGTAAACAGAAAATTTCTCATACGAAATTCTCATCTGTCAGTTGTGTAAGTACTGATAAAAAAACTGGAAGCTATTCAAGTGTTCTAGCTTCCAGTAGTTATTGTAAAAATTGCTAAGTTATAGAAACCAGATAATCCTGTTTGGGAGGATCAGGATTAGCATAGTCGCTCATAGAAGCGTAAACACCATAAGTTCCACCAGCCAAAACCACTATTTAACCGTTACTTTTTCAATTTTTGCTACCGATGATGTTGCTAAATATGCGATTTTTCAGCTACAACAACACTAACTATAGTCAAGGAAGTTACATCACTATTAATCCCACCATTTTTAAGTTTAGTGGTAGCGATTCTAAGTTAGAATTGTAGGGCCGCCGCTCCCACTTTTCTTTACTCAGACTTCCTGAAAAAAAGAACCACCAATAGCAACGGTTACATCTTCGTTCATAAAGTAATAGCTATTTACTCCATGAAATATTGAGCCATTTGACAATTAATTTGATATATTTCATTTTCGGAACTAATTTTTGATTTGCTCCTTAAATATGAAATTTTATCGTCAATTACCTCTATGAGAGTTTCTCTCTATAATTTATAAAATTTTATCATTAGATATTTGCCATTTTGGCAGTTTTTATGCATCAATATTTAAATTTAACTAAATTTGACATAATACTCGTCTCCAGTAAGAACTTTGTGCCAAGTAATTACAATTGGACACAAACCTCAAAACCTGCCATGCTATAGATTCTGAAGTTACATGGCAGGCTCGTAGGCACTCAATGGAGTTTTTAGTTACATTCACAGACTTTCAAGGAAAAATCTGGAGTATTTTCTGATTTTAATTCAGGTTGAATTGATTGATATTCCTGAACTTGGTTGGTTAGCCACTGCTCCATACTACCACCACGAACTTCAACTTTTTGATTTTTAACTACCTCAAGATAAGCTAAGTCTTTCATTTTGCTTAAGCAGCTTTGTGAAACATTAGCATCAGCAGTTTTTTCAGTAGATGACTTAACAATTTTTAAATTGGGATTGTGCTGTTGATTAGACCTACTAGCAAGGGTGTTTTCTTTAAGCAATCGGTTGTAAGTACGGTAGGGAATGTAATGTAAAGGATTGTATCCAGATAACCGTAGCATTAAAACACATGCCCAGGAATATTTTCCAGCCAGAATCGCCTCAACCACTTGATCAAATTGCTCAGGGCGAATTGAGTTATTTAATTTGCTACTAATGCCAATTTTATCTTGATTCATAATCTTAGTTTTTGTGATGAAGTCAACCAATTTAGTTTCTACAATTGTTGATGTGTCAATTGAAAATGATCAACTGCTCTAGCCTGTTGGCAGTTGGTGAATCATCTGGTAGTGGCGGATATTGAGGAAGGACACAATCCCATCAATAGCTGCAGATACGCCTATCTAAAGTTCTCAATAGTTTTTGCTGTTCCTTGAGGAAGCACACAAGCTTCACCAGCCCTTTTGGGGTGGCTTGTGCTTCTACAACAGCGATCGCTCTGGGAGTTGTCGCTGTTAAAATCATCCGAGCCATCAAAGTTTTGATGTTGTTTCCTGGGGTATAGCCGACTTCTGCAATCTTTCCTGTCCATACCCAAATCACAATCTTCGTCCACAAAACTCCCCTACCGCATAGAAGGGCTGGTAGTTGCTGCCTAATAGCTACCTTGGAGGTTCTCGCTATGGCGCTGTCGGTATCGACAGTACTCCTGTAAATTGATGCTTTCTTTAAAGCTAGATTGTCGTCGGGATGTAAAAGCTTTATCCCTAAACTGCTCCCAAGGCTTTCGATTTTCACTGCATTTGACCTGATGATGTTTTCCATTAGCGAACCTTTGATCGGAAACTTGACTGTTTTAAATCAACTCTGTTAGCTGCTTTGCCGTAACTCTCCACATTCCCGGCCAATTTTCCTAGTTCTGACTCTTTGGGAGTGAGTGCTACTAAAGCAAGGTGCTGTTGCTTACTTGTCGGCTGTAGCTTTTGCTTGGCAGTGAACAAATGGTAAATTTTTACCTTTTGTGATTTCAGATGACTGGCAGAAAAAAGTCTCCGTATGGCTCTTGGTAGATGCAGTTTCGTCCTCTTTAAATTTCCCAACTCCTAATACAATTACTGTTCCCTGATAAGAGAATCGTATCTCATACAACAATAATTTTTAGGAGCTATCAAGTATTATTACATACTTTTTAGGCTAAAGGCGAAAATTTATTCATCCTTGATAATCAAGAACTACATTCGTATTTATACTATTTTTTTGCGCTAATGTCATCTGCCAAATTGGCAGCTCTATAAATTAAATTTACTGAATTTGTCTCAATATTTACTCGTGTATTGTGCAACTTTGCAATTTGTCCCCTCTTTACTAATTATTGAGGGGTGATGCCCCTCATTTGATGTACATTTTTGCTTGTTAGACTTATCAGCTTTTTAGGAAACTTTGCCATTAACTGCTTGTTAAACAGGTAATTACCATAGCAATCCAAATAGCATTAAAAAATTAATATTTCCCATAATAGTTGCAAATTATTTTTAGCATTGATGGCTGATTGACTATAATATGGTTTGCCAATAATCCTTATATGGCAAGGATTTTATCGATTTCAATTCACATGTATTACCAGAAAACTGTTGCTAAAGTTACACTAAAATTTGCAAGTAATCTCCCGCAGCAAGTTGTTAAAATAACTCTTTTATGATATGATACATCAACCTAAAAGTTAAGCGTTAAATAACTTTGGCATCACATCCAGAATCAAGTATTTCGACGCAACAAGATGTAGCAGATTAAGACTGTAGATTATGATAGAATTAAGCCATTTCGAGAAAGTTAATCAGGCAAAAATCCGGCTAACTAGCTCAGATAAAGATTTACTTATATTTTTACGCATAACTAATTTATATAAGTGAGATTACAGGTGCAATTGCCGTTGGGCTAAGTGGTAATAAAGACCGCCAATTGCTATTAGTTGGTCATGATTGCCTTGTTCAACAACGATACCTCGGTCTAGGACAAGAATAGAGTCGGCATGGCGAACGCTGGAAAGACGGTGAGAGATGATCAAGGTAGTACGCTCCTGACTAATCCGAGTTAAGTTGTGTTGAAACTGGTATTCAGATTCAGCATCTAGGGCGCTGGTAGCTTCATCCAAGATCAAAATGGCTGGATTCCTAATCAATGCACGAGCGATCGCAATTTTTTGGCGCTGTCCCCCCGAAAGTAACGAACCCCGTTCTCCCACCTGGGTTTTGTAGCCCAAAGGTAATTGTTGGATAAATTTGTGTGCATCTGCTAACTTGGCAGCTGACTCCACTTGCTCTTGAGTAAACTGCGAACTATACAGGGTAATATTTTCTAAGATGGTTCCCGCAAACAAAAAACAGTCTTGCGGCACCAAACCCAGGCCACGACGCAAGGACTGAGGCGAAACATAGGCAATATCATGACCATCAATTAAAATCCGTCCGGCGTTGGGTCGATATAAACCAGCCAGTAAATTTACTAAAGTGCTTTTACCAGAGCCGCTTTGACCAATAATGCCAATAGTTTGCCTCGGCTTGACCTGGAAAGATATATTTTGCAAAGTGTTGCGCTCTTCATCGGGATTGTAACGAAAGCTCAAATTCTCAAAATGCACTTCGCCACAAATTTGGGGAATTACCAGTAGTGGTTTTTGGGGATCTTCTTCAGGCCCAGAACTGAAGACATCATTGAGACGTTCCAGAGAAATCAGTGCTTCTTGGAATTCATCCCACAACTTCACCAAGGCTAAAACTGGGTTAGTCACATTACCAATCAGCATATTAAAAGCCACAAATTTACCTAGGGACATTCCCCCACCTATCACCAGATTCGCCCCACACCACAACACCATCGTGTTTCCTAGGTGATTAATCAAATTACTGATCAGTTGCAACTTATTTGCTAACTTCTGTCCCCGAAACCGCGCCTTGAGCATCCGCTGAAAACGCCCCTCCCAATGCTTTTGCACCAGGCGCTCAGATGCTGCGGTTTTCACCGTGGTGATACCAGTCATCATTTCTACCACTGAGGCATTTTGAGCCGCCGATGCTTGCAAGATTTCCCGCGACGCGCCTTTGAGCAACGGACTAGCCGCCAGAGTCAAAATCACGATGGGTAGAATTGAACCCAAAACCAACAGAGTGAGTTGCAAGTTGTAATCAGCCATCAGCCCCAGGTAAATCACCACCATCACCGCGTCTAAGGTGACACTGAGAGCTTGACGGCTGAGAAACACTTGAATTTTGCGGTTTTCTTGCACCCGGCTGATAATGTCTTCTACTTGGCGCGATGCAAAAAACTGTAACGGTAACTGTAATGTGTAGCTAATAAAACTAGTGATTAAAGAAAGGTCGATCAGATTAGCAAAATAGTCCAGCAAGAATTGACGCTGTGCAGTTAAGACAACCCGCCAAATGCCTAAAATCAGGAAGCCGAAGCCAAATACATTCAGATTGAAGAAGTTGTTCGACCGGCATTACTTGATCAAGCATCACCTGAGTACATAGGGGAGTCACCAGCCCAAAAGCTTGTACCAACAAAGAGGCGAGAATGATTTTTCCCAGTAATTGGCGATGATCTTGAAATAACTGCCAATAGCGCTCCCAGGAAACTTGTTCGTTCCCCAAAGAATTGAAGCGATCGCTTGGGTTTAACAGCAAAGCATATCCAGTCCAGCTAGCTTCAAACTCCAAACGCGACAGCCAGCGCTTTCCTATGGCTGGATCACAAATCAAAATGCGATCGCCTTTCACTTTCCAGACAACTAAATAATGAATATCTTGCCAATGAGCAATCCAGGGGTTATCATATGAATCCAACTTACTCAAGCTCGCCCGCACTGGTAGGACATCATATCCCAAGGATTCGGCTGCGGCTGCTAAACTATCGAGAGTAGCACCCATTCGGTCTATCCGTGCTAAATGACGCAGCTTGTTTAGGCTGAAGCGTTTACCCCAATATTGGCTAATCATGGCCAAACAAGCCGCACCACAATCGGATGAACTTTGTTGTCCAATGAAAGGATAGGGGCGCCAAAACCAACCCCTTGACTGACGCTGGTGATTGTGTTGGTAAAAATCAATATCATCCTCACCTACCACAGACCCTGATTTCTCTTCCTGGGGCTGACGGTTAGGCAGCTCAATTACCTTAGCAACAGGCGGAGGTATTGGGGGTATTTGCAATTTATTCTCAATTTGGCTATTGGCTGGCTCACACGTATGAGAAAATATTTGTGGCGCAACAGCCCGTGCTGGTTCCCAATGTTCGATAGACAAGTGGTAAACCAACAAATCTGTTTCAGCGATCGCAGCTAATCCTGTGATCTGAGGATATCCCCAAGAGTCTCCCACTCGTGGCGATATAGTTCCTGGTGATAAATTGTGAATTTTACCACTTACCAGCCAAAAACGCCCCTTTGACGGCGGAGTTGCTTCCAGCAGGGATGAACCTGCAGTGATTTTGGTTGCTATCATGTACGGTAACAACTGTTTGACTGTGTGGCTGGTTAAAGAACGTAACTCAGTGCAAATTTTGCAGAAAATCAGCCCTTGACGCTCAATAGTCAACTGCTGTAAATAATTTTTTAGATTAGGTATGCGTTCTAACCACAGCCTCAGATCGGTAAGGGTGATTTGAGCCACATAACCCTCAGTAGCAGCGATCGCTCGATATGTAAAAGCTTCATTCCAGAATAAATCATCTGCGCCAAAGGTTTGCCCTGCTAAAAGCAACTGAGTGGAAACTTCCCGACACAGAGTAGCATCCCACCCCAGCAGTCGCACTCGACCTTGACAAACTAAATAAAGACAATTTTTACCGTCTGCAATTTCCCCATTCAGATTATACCTAGTTATATCATCACCTAATTGAAACTCCCGCCACACCCAAACTGGGGTAAAGTCTGATGCTAGACTTGTATCCCCTGCCACTAACCTCAAAAATTTGAGGATAGCCACTTTTGGAGTGAGAGACTGCTGGTTACTTGTATATTCCAAATCTCCCTGAACTCTTAACGACGAAGAGGGATTCATAATTGGATTTTAGATATTTGGGTAAGCTTGTAACTTTGACTACGTGATTACTTGCAGGACACAAAAGTTGATAACTCTTCCACTGATTGGTTTAGCATCATTCCAACAGCCTCTGTAAAACGCAATTATTTGTGTTTCTCATCACCAATTGCCTGGGCTTCATTTTTCAGTGGCTTTTCGTAAGTGAAAGTTGGGAAAATAACATTTTACTAGTAAACCAAGTTCTGTTTATACCAGAATTATAAAATTCTGATGGACTGTCATAAATTTTTTAGCATCGTTGTCAACTTACAGATCATACTTTATCAAAAATTTACTTAGTCTTTAAACTGTCTTGAATTGTTTTAGTTTAAGATTCATGTATTCATATTTACATGGCATGAAATCTGTAAGTCTTACCAGACAATAATTTGAGAGATATTCTTCTAGATAATTTTACCTGGTTAGGTATTTCTTCTAACAAAGAATAATCTTACAAAGTACATTGATTTGCAGGTACAAATTGTTATTGGTGAACATAATATTTGCGATATCAGTAATTTTTATAACTAAACCTAGTATGATGGCGATTTTTTGGGAAATTGGACTGACTAAAAAAAGTTCTTGATCCTTCATCTGAGTGCTGAGTAAAATACTACTCACTAGTCCCTGTGCCCTATTCCCTATTTTTTAGTACAGCACTGTGAAAATAAAGATTTCACTCAAAATAGGTAAAAACCTTATGAAGCAAGGTTTTTCAAGTATGAATTTTGCATTAACTCCAGCGGTACGAGTTCATTTTGCATTCGTTATAAGTAGGTGTACGCAGTTCATGAAGACTACTTATTTGTATTTTCTTTTAATTTCTTCAATACCCGGACAATAAAACTACAGATATAGATATAGATACTGACTATATTAAGTTCAGGTAAATAAAGTTGTAACCGCAGATATTAAATCATTTGAGTGGATTTGTATGTATCTTTAATTGCAAATTTTAAATTTATTGAAATGTTCATCTAGTAGCCATAAATTATTAGTGAATTTACACAAAGCTGATTCCTCTAAAGGAATCAGCCTTGTGAAGCCTTGCATAATCACGATTCACGATAATTAGGACAGTTGACACTAAAATAATTCTTCACAAAATTATTTTTTTTACAAGCAAATTGCCTGTTATTGGCAAGCAAATTGCCTGTTGTCTTGTTTCTATACCTTACCGTGACTCATAGCAATCCGCGCATTTTACAGCGATAAGGACACAGCATTGCTGTGCCCCTACGAAAATCTGTGGTTCAATTAAGTGAAAATGGATGGGAAGGGAGTAATTACCTTTTTGGAGATCAATTGGTATCACTGATGACTAAATAAATAGCCCAAATAGCCATTGGGCGCAGGTAAGTACTAGCGCGGAAAGTACCAGCGGCTGTGATAGCTTCAGGCGTGCGGAATTGCAACCCATTATGGTAAATTTGCTCAACCACAGCTTTTGTCAATCTTAAAGCTTCATCCTGCATACCCATCTGCACAAGAAAAGCCGCCAATCCAAAATTGATCCCCGTCCAAACTTCTAGAGGATGGGTAGCATTGGGGTTTTCTGGTGAACCATCGGGACGCACACCATTAGCCGCACCAAACTCACCATCACAGAACTTGACAAAACAAGCATCATAGACAGTTTGGAGAGCAGAAAGAGCGCGATCGCCTGCTACAATATCCGGTAATCCCAACAATCGGGCGTAGAATTGTCCACACAACTGATCCGCCATCACCACATCCGAACCACTCTCACTATCCAGGCGGTAATATTGACCATTCCACAGCTTTTGGTCATAAATCGGGCGAGATTGCGCTAACCAAGCTTCATATATAGACCTTTGCGCCCCTATCTCCTCTGCGTTCTCTGCGTCTGGGCGGTTCGTTAATATATCACTTATTGCGATCGCAGCTTCTAACGCCGCCAACCACAACCCCCCACAATAAGCACTCACACCCTGTAGGCGCCAATCATCAAAAGTTTGATCAGGCGCCCAGAATTTTCCGGTATTCCATCCCCATCTAGGTCAAAAGTTTTCAGATAATTGAGAGTTTCCACAATTCCATTCCAGCATTCTGCCAGAAATTCCACATCATCAGCACCAGTCAGCAGAAAATCGCGGTATACCTGCAAGACAAAATCACTGCCCAAATCCTTCCACAAATTACAATCTTGATAGCAGGTGTAGTTAGTTTTTTCCCAGACATGTTCATTAGGTGCGCCCAAATCGTGGGGAGTTGCGCCTGGGACTTTGCGGACAGCAGTTGTCGTATCTGCACCAATAGTGTAATAATAGCCGATTACCCGCTGATGATCATCACCCTGGGGAATTGCTCTAGCAAAAGCCCGGATGACTGACTTTTCCAGTTCCGGGAACAAAATCAGCAGCGCAAAAGAACCATATAACCGCACATCCAGACTTTCGTACCAACGGTAATCTAAGCATTCCAACACCGCAAACTGACCGATGGGATCAAGTTCACTAGCCGCACTCCAGAGAGTCCCGCCGCTTGTCAAGTCGTAAAGCTCATTAAACAAAGCCATTTTCAACCAATCAGGTAAATCTTGGCGATTGAGGATAGGTTCTTGCCAATTTTGAATTTGCGATCGCCAATTTTGGTATTGTTGTAGGGCAGTAGATGCGATCGCCCAAGCATTCTCACCACTACGGTCAAAAAAGTCTGTATATCTGCGAAAATAGTTAATTCCCGCAGCAAATTCTGTTACCGGAAAATCCCAAGCCAGAGAAAAGGGAATTTCTAGAGATTCCCCTGGTTGGAGAGTAAAACGAACTGCGATCGCCGCGCCGATGCGGGTATTGTCTAATGCCGGAGTTTCATCTACATAATTAGACAAAGAACCATCAGCTGCAAAGCTTTCCCATAACTCTTCCCCCGTACCCACAGGATGCCAGCGCGTATCGCGGAAAACTTCCACACCAGGATGTTTCAGCGTTGCTATACACCAGCTACCATCACCTTCTTGCACTGCAGCATTGCGAGAAACTCGACCTAAAAAGCAACCAATTGCTTGAGTATTCTCAACTATGGAATTGTAATTACCTTCACTTTCCCCCAAACGCGGCAGATATTCATAAACCGGACTCCCATCATCGCGGATTGTCACCTCAGAAGATTTCTGGGAATTGGTAAACCAACCCACCATATTTTCCCAAGAAAGCATGATGCTGAGAGTAATCGGTGCATTTGTCGGGTTATGGGCTTTCCAGACAAACATTGCCACCGGGTAACTAGTTTCTTGGTAGTTATTTGCCCAAATCGGCGAAAACTGCTCACAAGTTAACTGTGCTTGGAAGACATTTTCATACACAAACCAACTACGTGGGTACAGCGCGTGATATGTACCAGTGTTGGTAACTGATTCACTCGCCGGATACCATCGCCAAGCCGCAAGAGTCCCATCTTCTGGCGCTTGGGTAGACAAAGCGTAGGCTTGGGAAGATGTACCATTGGACTCAAACACACTAAATTGACAAGCGGGAATATTTTTGAAGGTATGTTCACCGCCGTCAATGTGCCAAAAGTTAAAATCTCCCCGTGAAGAACGACCGATACAACCAGCACCAAAGCCACCTAAAGGCATACCATGCCAAGGGCCATCATCCAGATTACTAGCATAGCGGACAGTATAAGGTTTATCCCAGCCCAGACCAATAGGACGGTTCCAAGTGTAAGCGGGAATTTCTCTTGAGTGTTGATCAGTCATTGCTTAAGTTCACAGCGTGCAGTTTTGCTGAACGAGCTTAACGCGATGTGTCATTTTTCTCAAGTTGTTTGGAGAACAAGGGATTGGGCATTGGGCATTGGGCATTGGGCATTGGGCATTGCCCACCAAAATCTGGATGTGCTTGGCATTGCCTAGCCTACAGATACTATGCCCCATCCCCCATGACCTATGCCCCATTTCTATGAAATTTTCACTGTATATGTGGGCACTCTAAATGGAGGAAACATACTGGAGAAAAATTCCTATGTCCACAGTGTTCGGAACTCGGAACTTCGTGTTCGGAACTCGGAACTTCGTGTAAGGCGTTTCTCGCCCTAGTTAAATAAACTCGTAGGGGCATGGCATTGCCTTGCCCTCAAGCAACATAGTGAAGGCAACCCAGAAAAATTCGGTAAAGCTGTACGTGGTTCTATTTCTACAGTTATTGGTAGTTATAAAAGCATTGTCAGCAAACGCATTAATATAATTTGGCAGACTAAAGGACAATCAATCTGGCAACGCAATTTTTATGAACACATTGGCAGAGAACAAAAATCTATAGACCACATCCGAGAATATATTGTAAATAATCCTCTGTGTTGGGTAAATGATCCAGAAAACACACACCCTAATTCTGATGTTAAAGATTTCCTTTTTGATATCCCTTTTTAAGAAAAAATTATGTATTACATCATCAATATCAATTCGCATTGAGACGCAAAAAAATGTAGGGGCAAGGCAATGCCTTGCCCTCCGAGAATTATTCACCACAGCCAAGAATTTATTGGCAATTTTCCGTAGAAGAATTACCATCATTTAAATCTAATACGCACCGGGCAAAATAATATTGTTGATCGTTGAGATGCTAAATGGGTTGGAGGGCACGGCATTGCCGTGCCCCTACAATGTGAATATGCCTCACGACATTATTTTGATGGTGACAATTATTGTTCCCTATGAAGCGTTTTGCAATTCAGCAGTGCGGACTGATAACTGCTGTGTCTGACTACCCCGTTGCACTTTTACCTGCAATACTTGACCAAGACGACTGTCTTCCACAAGGTTCTGTAACTGTTCCGCTGAGGTGATTGCTTGTCCATCAATTTGCACAATTACATCGCCCCGTCGGATACCTGCAGTCGCAGCCGGTGAATTGGGAATAACGCGCATTACCAACACACCGTTAACTTCGGGAATTTCGATAGTAGAGTTGGGATCGGTGTTATTTTGCTTGGCTAGTTGGGGTGTTAAAGTCACCATTTGCACACCTAAATAGGGGTGAGCAACTTTACCATCACGTTGCAGTTGTGTGGCGATCGCTTTGGCTTTATCAATAGGAATAGCAAACCCAATCCCCATTGCGTCAGCACGAATTGCTGTATTAATGCCAATTACTTCACCTACACCATTTAAAAGTGGTCCTCCGGAGTTACCAGGGTTAATAGCGGCGTCGGTTTGAATGAAATCTAAGCGTTTATCAGTAATCCCCACTTGGGCGCTGGAACGCTTGAGAGTGCTGACAATACCCAAAGTGACGGTATTATCAAAACCCAAAGGATTACCAACTGCGATCGCCCAGTCTCCTACCTGTACATTATTAGATGACCCCAAGGGTGCCACGGGTAAATCTTTACCAGCGTTAATCTTCACCACCGCTAAATCTGTGACTTCATCAATGCCTTGCACTTTACCTTGAAAAGTGCGACCATCCTTAAGTCTGACTGTGACTTTATCAGCTTTATCGACTACGTGGGCATTAGTCAGCACTAATCCGCTTTTGTCAATAATAAAACCAGAACCTAGACCCCGTAATTGCTCCGTAGGTGACTGTTGCGGTAAGCTGTCTCCAAAAAACCTGCGGAAAAATGGGTCTTCAAACATCGGATCAACACGGCGGGTAATTGTGCGCTCTGTATCAATCCGTACCACTGCTGGTCCTACACGATTTACTGCTTCTGTCACAAAGCTACTGCTACCGATCACAGGCGGAACTGGTGATGGGCTTTGGGCGAGTAGTTGTGTTCCTTCCACCGTCAGAGGTTTTAGCGCTGCTTCAGCTGGGGAAGGTAACACCAGTACAGTGCTAAAAGTTAGCACAACTCCTAGAAATATAGCTAAAACATGGTAACTGACTTGACGGATAGACCAGGGTAATTTGGGAATTTGCATAATCACAATCTAAATTTAGAAATTATCTACAGTTATTTTGACGGTCTTGTGCTTACCCCAGAGTTAGAATTGGGGTATTATTCAAGCAACCTGTAATCAAATTAATTTAATACTTAGCCTAAAAGCTATTATGGACATTTCGCCTTACAAGGTTCGGATTTTACCCTACAATCAATATTTGGGAAATTACACCCCTCGTCTCCCTACCTCCTGCTAGGCTAGGATTTTAATATAATCGCAATATCAATAACCCATGAATGGTTCAAAACGATTACCTAAAAAATCCGGTTCTTCCAGTTCAGCACAACACACCCACAATCACGACTCAGATGACGACACAGACCACGAAGATCTAAATCATACTCATGAGCAGGTCGATTCGGCGCATCCTCACGTCCATAGTGAAGAGTCTTTAAGAAAAATAGTCAATCGCCTTTCGCGCATAGAAGGTCATATTCGGGGTATTAAGACTATGGTGCAGCAAAATAGTCCTTGTCCCGATGTTTTATTGCAAATTGCTGCAGTTCGCGGTGCATTAGATCGGGTAGCGCGAATAGTTCTCGATGAACATTTAACTGAGTGTATTGCGCGAGCTTCCAAAGAAGGCAATATTGAAGTGGAAATTGAACAACTTAAAGCTGCATTAGATCGGTTTTTGCCTTAAATAAAATATAGACCAATTGCGTAATTTATTATTTTTTGAACATAAAATTTATGGTTGGTAGTTGTGCTTGAGCACAAAAGTGCAACTACCAACATCAAAGATGATGAAAAATTATAAGTTTCACTATTCTTTAATTAGCAATCCAGATAAGCCAGTTATTCTTTTCTTACACGGCTTCATGGGTAACATTGATGAATTTGAACAAGCTATAAAATTATTATCTGACGAATTTTCTTATTTAACACTTGATCTTCCCGGACATGGTAAAACTCAGGTTTTGGGTGGAGATGAGTGCTACACAATGGAAAATACTGCCCATGCTTTAATCAATTTACTCGATGAGTTAAACATTAATCAATGCTTTTTAGTTGGTTATTCAATGGGAGGGAGATTAGGTTTATACCTTACCCTGCATTTTCCTGAACGCTTTACCAAAGTTGTTTTGGAATCAGCTTCCCCAGGTTTAGCGACAGCAGCAGAAAGATTAGAACGCATGAAACGTGATGCTCAAATTGGGAGAAAATTAACCAGAAGCCTTGAAACCACTGATTTTGCAGCTTTTCTCGCCAATTGGTACAATCAGCCAATTTTTGGTGCTATCAAAAATCATCCAGAATATGAACGGATGGTACAAAGTCGGTTGCAGAATCATCCAATTGAGTTAGATAAATCATTGCGGTTCATGGGTACTGGATGCCAACCTGATTTATGGAATAAACTGCAACATAATAACAAATCTTTACTTTTATTAGTTGGTGAATATGACGATAAATTTTTAGCTATTAATCAAAAAATGGCAGCTAAATGTAAAAATTCCCAGCTAAAAATAATTAGTAATGCTGCACATAATATTCATTTTGAAAATACTTGGGAATTTGTGCAAAATCTCCGAGATTTTTTGAGAGATTAATAGTTCTCAAACTAGGTTCAGATCCCCGATTTGTTTAAGAAGTCGGGGATCTTGTTGTGCTTACTATAGTCATGCGTTAAAATTCATGATAAAGCATAATATCAAGCATGTTATGACCCAAACACAAGCCGAACTAAAGCTAGTTACCTTCGATGAATTTATCGAATGGTATCCAGAAAACTCAGAAGTACGCTACGAATTACATGATGGGGTAATTATTGAAATGCCTAAACCTAGAGGAAAGCATTCAAAATTAACAGGTTCTCTTGTAGGAAAGTTGCTGACAACCATTAGTGAGATTGACAAAACGGATATTTGGTTTATCCCCAGAGAGTCTATTATTAAACCAAAGCGCGATAAATCTGGATACGAACCAGATATTATTATTTTGAATCAAGAAACTATCGACACTGAGACGCGCTGGGAAACTGAATCAATCATTGAAAACGCGACTTCAGTCAAACTAATAGTTGAAGTAGTTTCAACCAATTGGCAAGATGACTATTATGATAAGCTTCGTGACTATGTTGGGCGAAGCCCTTCCCGAAGGGTAGGTATGGGCATTCCAGAATACTGGATTGTAGACTATGCCGCGTTGGGTGGACGAAAGTTTATCGGTAATCCCAAAGTTCCGACAATTTTTGTATGCGAATTAATTGACGGGGAATATCAAATGACCCCGTTTAGGGATAGTAACCTTATCGTATCACCTACTTTCCCGCAGTTAAACTTGACCGCGCAACAGATTTTTGACTCTGTATTATAGAAGATATCAATCATTGATTCTTTAGCTTATCTCCCCCTATAATCCCCTGCAAATCTTTTTTTGAAAAAGGAACAGATGAACTTTTCTTGTCACGCGAGGTTTGCCCTGGTGTAGGCGTTGGAGTTGGAGACAAATTTAGTAATGGCGGTGTATTAATAATATTTAATTCTTCTTGCAATATTGTCTGATAAATTTTAGGCAAAGAGCGACTGACAGAATTAGTTTCTATCCCATATCCCAGACTTGTCCAAGTAGGAGAAAGACGCCGCAAAACTTCTTTTAAATTTCCCTGATGTAACAATTGAGAAATATCAACACCCCAAACTCGTGAATCACTCAACCAACGGTAAACCACGACATCTTGATATTCTGGTTCAAAACTATAAGAAGCCCAAAACATCAGCTGCATTGGGCTTGGGTGATATTTGGGAGCAATTTGATACCAAGTAGTATTAATAATTTGATATCTTCCAGCAGCAGTAGAGCAATTTCCTTTATTGGGACCAGTAACAATCACAACACATATTTCCGGATGCCGACTGAGATCACTAACCTGCTGACCACCATACAACAGAGAATAGGGACGGTTGCTATTGGCTTCACTAGCTGAGATAGTTCGCATTAAAGCACGAATATAAGGGTCGCCACCTTTCATCACCAACGGTGGCTGTTTACCGCCAAAAATGGGATCAGAAGGCGATCGCAAATCTCCATATATATACCACTGTAACAAGCATACGAAGCCGATCAGGGCGGCTATGGGTCCAATTAGTTTCTCAACGCCTTTGAATTCAAAGCCTTTCAGAGTCCGACTCCTTAATATTCGCGCTTTTAGCTAACCACAATCATCGACGCACTTATTTCGGTAAAGTTCGTATCTCGGAACTGGGGACTGGGGATGAGGCGGATGAGGCGGATGAGGCGGATGAGGCGGATGAGGCGGATGAGGCGGATGAGGCGGAATAATAATTTTTCAGTAATATCTTATATTCCCCAATGCCCAATCCCCAATCCCCAATGCCCAATGCCCAATCCCCAATCCCCAATCCCTCACTCAGCACTGTTGAAACAGTTCTGCAAAACTTTTAGAGCTAGCCTCTGGTCTAGACACAATTTCGATAATTTTATTACGTGCGGCTGCTTCAAATAGGGACTCGACACAAACCTGAGCAACTTTTTGCCGGGGGATGCTACCATCGAACAACGTATCAGCGCCCTGCATCACTATGGGGTTGGGGTTATCTTCATTCTTCAACCCTCCCGGTCTGACAATTGTATAGGTAAGACC
>CAVYXS010000097.1:0-5561 GCA_963772205.1 uncultured cyanobacterium | reverse complement strand
GCTTTTTTGGATATATTCCTCAGCTTGCTTTTTCCACAGCAAAATTAGCCAGAACAAGTTCAGGGGATGGAATAGCTGGGAAACACACAAAGAAGAAACTAAGACAAAATGCTCAATTCCTTTGGCTTTAGCAGCATCTACTAAATTTTTAGTTCCTTCAAAATCTACTTTATAGGGGCCAGTGGGGTCGAAACTGGGTTTTGCGCCAGTGGCAGACAGCAGAACTGTGCTGTCTCCCAAAGCCGTAGTCAGGCTGTCTGGGTTTAACACATCGCCTACCACTAATTCGGTATCAGGAGGCAAAATCCCCCTAGCTTTCTCGCGATCGCGCACCAAAGCACGGACGGGAATGTTACGCGCTATCAACTCTTGCACAATCCGGCGACCTGTTTCACCTGTTGCTCCAGCTACAAATGCTTTCATGAAAAACGCTATCCTGGGAAACTAGTATGTGATTGTTACGTTTTTTATTTTAGTGATTCTATGAAGTTCATGACAGATTCATGAGGATTCGGTCAAAATAGAATCTGAGTGCGAAGCAACCCGCCCATCCTGGGAATGATAAATATAGACAAACGCCATAAGATACAGGAATGCATTTATGCTTTCAAGCAACGGCGAATACAAAACTTTGGAAATAAAAGAAGCGATTTTGCCTGGGTCGTCAGACCTAGCACCAGCTGAGGACGCACTCACAGCAGTCAATGTAGCGACACCAACAAAATTTTACGGTCGCTATCAAGATTGTATGCCCATGTATGCCCCAAGGCAAAAGGTTGCTGAGTATCTTAATGGTCACGCCTTATGGTTTTCGCGTTGTGCTGAACCGATGAAGGTGCAACCCTTGGGGGAAAATGGCTACGCTTTAATAATTGGTAATTTTGGCTCTTTTGGTTAT
This sequence comes from uncultured cyanobacterium, assembly GCA_963772205.1. GTDB lineage: Bacteria > Cyanobacteriota > Cyanobacteriia > Cyanobacteriales > Nostocaceae > Gloeotrichia. The sequence continues at coordinate 4,663 of CAVYXS010000097.1, read as the reverse complement.
GAAGTAGAGCCGAAAATTGGTTTGGAACTTTTACCGCCATCAGAAGGTGTCTACCGAATTCGGACTATTCCCATTCCTGATTACCATCCACCTGGTTATGATGTAGACTATCGAGCATCGCTACAGTTAATAGATGATGTGGCAAAGGATGACCCCAGTCAAATTTTTGAGGCGTGTCGGGTTGAATGGGAATTGGATTTGGTAGTTGATATTCACTTCCCGCGATTTATTCAGCGATTACCCAAATCTATTGTTCAAGCCACAGGCGATCGCTTACTTAACCAAATCGTCCGCCAAGTCTCCCGCCGCTTAACACGCAAAGTACAAGAAGATTTTCATCAATCTTTAGGAATCCCCTTCCCTGTTAAGTCTAAGACAAAGTGGTGAATAAAAAACTCCACGCCACTTGCGGGATGGAGTTTTAGGGCATGGGGCATGGGGTATGGGGCATGGGGCATGGGGCATGGGGCATGGGGCATGGGGGAGTCACTGCGGTGGACGGGAACGCCTGCATATAATCAAGTGGCGTCATGGCAAAGATTCACCTATGCCCTATGCCCCAAGTCGGCGGGCAACTGTCCCTCGAAAGACACCTGGGGATGGAGTTTCCCGCCGACTTTCAATGAATCCTGCCTCTTCCCTCTTGCCTAATAATTATGCATTAGTCAGAATTCTTTGAACAATTTCTATGCCTGTGATTGCCTGCCATGCAAAAAGTCCCAAAAGCGTGAAATTTAGCACAATATGAGTCATACGCGCCCAATTTGCCCCTTTTTGCATATAAGGAGATAAGGCTGCAGAAAAGGCAATCAGACTTGTCATCCCAAGTCCTGCTAACAGGTGAGGCCCAACAAACAATTTACCATTATTGATATAAGTCACAGCCATACCACCGATGGCACCCGCTACGAGTAAACCCAAGAGTATGGAGCCAATTTGGTAGTGTCTTATATTATACCTAACTTTAATCAGTTCTTTTTTCTCTTCACCCTCAGCATTTCTGGTACGCTGTACTTTTAGTCCCAGGTAGGCAGCATACAGCGAGAGTGCTAATAGTACCCACATTATCAGTGGATGAAAGAAGTTCAGCCAATACTTAAAGGATGCAGAAAGTTCCAAATTCATAGTTATCTCGCCCAATTATTAAATCTTCATAAAAATTAGCATAACTCTATTTCCTCGATTCGCAGAAGAAGTTGGGGATTGGGCATGGGGCATTGGGCATTGGGCATTGGGCATTGGGCATTGGGGAAAATTATTTCCTCATCTCCCTTATCTCCCTTATCTCCCTCATCTCCCTTATCTCCCTCATCTCCTCACCTCCCCATCTCCCACTTCCCCCTCTTGCAAAAGTGGATAAACAATCTCAGACTAAATTTTGAGGTTGTTATCAATAAAATCCGTCTGCGCGGAATCTCTTCCATGACTCAAAACAATGATGTCTTGCTGCTAATGGCTGCGAAAAGTGGTGATATTAAGCGGTTGTGTGCGCTGCTGGCTGCTGGTGCTAAGGTGGACGTGTGCGATCGCGATGGCACTACAGCTTTAATGTTTGCTGCTAATTTAGGTTACACCGAAATTGTGCGATCGCTTTTGGATGCAGGGGCTAATATTAATTTGCCTAGAAAACGCTATGGGTTGACGGCTTTGATGTTGGCTGCTAGCGCCAATCAACCAGATATTGTCCAGCTTTTAGCCTCCAGAGGCGCGGATATCAATGCCATCAATGAAGATGGTAGTACAGCTTTGATGGCAGCAGCAGTCACAGGTAATATTGATGTGGTGCGAATCTTACTGGCTGCTGGTGCTAAGGTGAATGTTGCCGATCAAGATGATGATACTGCTTTGAAACTCGCAGTTAAGCACGGACATACAGCAGTTGTGCAACTAGTATCACAAAATGCCGCTGATGTCAATTACCAAGATGAAGAAGGCGAGACGCTGTTAATGAGAGCATCAGACTTAGGGCATTTAGATATTGTGCAAACACTGCTGGAGGCTGGGGCTGATGTAACTGCGAAAAATGCAGATGGTGGAACGGCGCTAACAGCAGCGTCTGCCGCTGGACAAAGTGCGATCGCATCTGCTTTACTGGATAGAGGTGCTTTGATTAATCACCAAGACAATGATGGAGAAACTGCCCTACATATTGCCGTTGTGGAAGGCTATGTTGAGGTAGTGCAGGTATTACTCGACCGAGGCGCAAATGTCCACATCAGAAACCGCCTGGGTGATACACCAATACTTTTAGCAACATTCCAAGGACATAGCCAAATTGTTGAGGCGCTGCTACGTTCTGGGGCGAATGTTAATGACAAAAATCTGGGTGAGAATTCTTTGACACTAGCAGCATCTCAGGGACATGCCCAGATAGTGAAGATATTGTTAGACTATTGTGCTGATGCCAATGTGCCAGGGGATGATGGTAAAACAGCATTGATTAAAGCTGTAGAACGTCAGTATACACGAGTTATCCAGCTGTTGGTAGCGAAAGGGGCAGATGTGAATTTTCAAGACTCAGCCGGGGCTACCGCCTTAATGTGGGCTACTTCAGGAGGTTATGATGACGTGGTGCAGGTTTTGCTACAAGCTGGGGCAGATGTAAATTTAAAAAATCGCGGTGGTTATACAGCTTTGATGATTGCGGAATTTAATGGTTATAGTGCTATAATAGGAAGTTTACAGAAAGCTGGGGCACAGGAGTAGTTATCAAGTTTGGGAATTGGTAATTATCTTCATTACCGATTTTGAGTATCTTGATGATGAGCAAACATATAGCAATCCTATATGATTTTTTTTGGCGTAGCCTGCCTTAGGCATAAATTTTCCTTCTGCATATCCCCAACTTTTTTGGTAAGTTGGGGTTCTGATTTTTAGACGATTATTTAAAATTTATATATAATTTGTCGCCATTAGCCAAAAATTTTGATTCTGGTAAGAGGATTTTTTTTAGTTTTAAATTAAATCGGTTATCAAGAATAATAAATAATCAGTATATCAAGTTTGTTTTAAATAGTGCCAAAATGCCAATATTCAAGAAAAATTTAATCAGATAAAAACCCGGCGCAGCCGATTGACAACAGTTGCGACGGATAAAGAAGAAATTGAAACACCAAGACAGAGTAGGCAAAATGCTTGCGCCTCTACAAATATAAGGAAGCAAAAATAAAGAAGTAAATTTACCTTTTACTTTTACCTTGTCTCTCACCTGGTGTTTCCTACTGTGCTAGATGAGATTAATATATAGGTTTTATTTTTGAAGAACAGTATTCTAAAGATCAATTTTTATGTATCATAGTGAACCTGAAGACTAGTGCCTCATCTCATATTCTGAATTTGCGGTGATTTCGGGCATTGCTGAGGAGTAAAAATTTTTTAATTCTCTTGTGGCGAAACTTAATGATATCCGATAATAATTCGCAATTAAAGTTGCATTCACAAGTTTTTTGGGTGGGAATTGGTTGTCAGCGAGGGACAACACTTCAGTTGATAGCAAGCTCAATTCAGCAAGTGTTTAGAGAAAATCAACTGGATGAAAATGCGATCGCAGGTATTGCTACTATCGACAATAAAGCTGCAGAAGTCGGTTTAGGAGAATTTTGCCGCTTACGCAATTTAATTTTACAAACCTTTCCAGCAGAAATTCTCCGTACCGTCTCGGTTCCCAATCCGGATAAATTGATTGATCTACAAGTGGGAACACCTAGCGTTGCGGAAGCGGCTGCTATTGTTGCAGCAGGTGGGGAGAAACTGTTGCAGTATCAGTCTCTCACTTCATCATTGATGGATTTGGGAGTGCGGTTGTTGGTTCCTAAACAAATTTTTAGGTTACAAGGGGTAGGATCATTAACGGTAGCTGTCGCCCAAGGAGTTTAATTTTTGTTACCTGTTAATCTAGATCAGATCAATCAACCACCCGTAAAAAATAGTTAATCACGCTAGAAACAATCGCTAGGACAATTGATCCCAAAAAAGCAGGCAAAAACCCCTTAATTTCAAAACCATAACTCCGAATCAATACACTTGCCAACCAAAGTGTCAAGGCGTTAATCACAAATGTAAATAAACCAAAGGTAAGTAAAGTAATGGGAAAGGCTAAAATCCGCAAAATCGGTCTAATTGTCGCATTAACTAGCCCAATCACCAATGCAGCAATCAAAGCAGCTACAAAACCCTTGAGCAGGAATCCGGGCACGATTTTTGAGGTGACTAACAATGCCACAGATGTACCGAGCCATGTTAATAAAAAATGTTTCATCAGCTTTTTTAGCAAAAATAACAGAAAATTTAAATTATGCCTGTGTAATTCAGTCAGCAACTCAATTAATGTGACAAAGTATTAATACTTACGCATTATGCAAGAAAAATCAAGGGTTTAGGCTCGGCATTGGGCATAGTACAGAGAAAATTCACGCCCAACGCCCCATGCCCAATATCAACGTCGCTTTGGTGGTTTAAGCAGTAAATCCCAGGTACCGCCGCCTACTATGCCATCAGGCTCTAAACCATAGCGTGTTTGTGCAGCTTTGACGGCGGCTTCGGTGGTTGCACCAAAGTCTCCATCTATACTCCCGCTTAAAAAACCAAGCTTTTGCAGTCGCTCTTGCAACTTGACTACTTCCGCTCCACGAGTCCCTAAACGCAAAATCGGCAATCCTTCTGG